>JAYSYB010000258.1:0-1746 GCA_043716775.1 Rubrivivax sp. | reverse complement strand
CCAGGTGGTGGGCCGCGAAGATGTGTTTACTGCCTGGAAGACCGACCCCAACGACCCTAGCGACAGTACCCACACGGGCTCCAACGCGCTCGAGGTCTACGTGCACCGGCTGCGTCGCAAACTGGCCGACTCGGGTCTGAGCATCCGCAACGTGCGCGGCCTGGGCTACATGCTGGAAACCGCCGCAGCCTGAGTCGACCATGAGCTTGCCCGGCCTGCCAAAAAACCAAGCCCCCGGCCTGTCTTTGAAACGCCAGCTGCTGCTGTGGCTGCTGCTGCCGCAGCTGCTGCTGTGGCTGGTGGGCGGGCTGTTGGCCTACCGCATTGCGCTGAACTACGCTGTCAAAGGCATCGACCAGTCGCTGACCCAGTCAGTGCGCTCGCTGGCGCGCCAGGTCAAGCCCATGGGGTCGGGCCTGTTGGTGGACTTTCCGCGTGCCGCCCGCGACATCCTCGAAGAAGACCCGACCGACCGCGTCAGCTACATGGTGTCGTCGCCGCCCGGCCAGTTTGTGCTGGGCAACCGCCAGCTGCCGGCCCCATTGCTGGATGTCCTTGTGCAGCCCGGCGAACCGCTGATTTACGAGGCCCTGCTGGACAAAAAACCGGTGCGCGTTGCCCTGTTGGAAGTCAACTACGGCGATGCCGACGCACCCCAGCGGCTGCGTGTGCAGGTGGCCAAAAGCCTGGCCGTACAGCAGCGTGTTGCCCGTGAACTGGTGGCCGACATGCTGGTGCCGCTGGTGTTGCTGGGCACGCTGATCGGCACCTTGGTGTTCGTCGGCGTGGGCCGCGGCTTGCAACCCCTGAAGCGGCTGGAGGCACTGCTGGGCGACCGCGCCCACCGCAGCGTGACCGCCCTGCTGCCGATCGAGCTCACCCAAGCCCCGCTGGAAGTGCATTCGCTGGCAGAGGCGGTGAACCAGATGCTGGCCGCCGTGCGGCGCGGCTTGGGCCAGGAAAAGCGCTTCATCAACGACGCCGCCCACCAACTGCGCACCCCGCTGGCGGGCCTGATTAGCCAGACTGAGCTGGCCTTGACCGAACTGGCCAAAGTCGAGAGCGACCCACAGGCCCTGCAAGAGCGGCTCGCCAAGGTACACGCCGGGGCCTTGCGCAGCGCCCACCTGGTGCACCAGCTGCTGTCGCTGGCCCGCACCGAGGCCGACATCACGCCGCAGCCGATGGACATCGCCGCGCTGGCCCGCGAAGTGGCCCGCGAATGGACGCCACGCGCCATCGCAGCCGGCATTGACTTGGGCTACGAGGGCGACGACAGCCTGCTCAGCCAGGGCGAAAAGCTGCTGCTGCGCGAAGCCATCAGTAACCTGATCGACAACGCCTTGCAGTACGCCGGCCGGGGGGCCACCGTGACCCTGCGCGTGCAGTGCCTGCAAGGCCAGGCGGTGGTGGAGGTAGAAGACGACGGCCCTGGTTTGCTAGAGGCCGATGTACCCCGGGTGTTCGAGCGCTTCTGGCGCGCCAGCGAACTGCCCGGCGGTTGCGGGCTGGGCCTGGCCATCGTGCAAGAGATCACCCTGCGCCATGGCGGCACCGCGGTGGTCCGCAACGTGGCGCCCCACGGCCTTTGCGTGCGGCTGAGCCTGCCGCTACCGCTGTCTCCGGTCACAGCGAAGGCATTCCGCCCCCCATCGCTGTAACCTCCGGCGGCCTGACTTCGCACGGTCCAGCACGCCGCTTCGGCTCCTCGCTTCCGCCAATCTACGCTCTGTAAACCAGCCCGTT
>JAYSYB010000257.1:0-5557 GCA_043716775.1 Rubrivivax sp. | reverse complement strand
AGCCGGTTCGGGAAATTCCGCGTGCTCGTGGAAAACACCGTGGCTCCCTCGCGCACCTGTGCCTGGTTGCCCATGCACAGCGAACAGCCCGGCATCTCCATGCGGGCGCCGGCCGTGCCGAGCACGCCGTAATGGCCTTCTTCTGTCAGTTGCTGCGCGTCCATCTTGGTGGGCGGCGCAACCCACAGCTTGACCGGGATGTCGCGCTTGTTTTCCAGCAGCTTGGAGGCGGCGCGGAAGTGGCCGATGTTGGTCATGCAGGAACCGATGAATACTTCGTCGATCTTGGCGCCCGCCACTTCTGACAACGTCTTCACGTCGTCCGGATCGTTCGGGCAGGCCACGATCGGCTCGTGGATGTCGGCCAGGTCGATCTCGATGACGGCGGCGTATTCGGCATCGGCATCGCGCTCGAGCAATTGCGGGTTCTTGACCCAGACTTCCTGTGCGGCAATGCGACGCGCCAGCGTCCGGCCATCGGCATAACCTTGTGAAATCATCCAGCGCATCAGCGTGATGTTGCTGTTGACGTATTCGATGATCGGCTCCTTGCCCAGGTGCACGGTGCAACCGGCGGCGGAGCGCTCGGCCGACGCATCGGACAGTTCGAACGCCTGGTCGACCTTGAGCTGGGGCAGGCCTTCGATTTCGAGCACGCGGCCGGAGAAGATGTTCTTCTTGCCTTTCTTCTCCACCGTCAGCAGGCCCTGCTTGATCGCATACAGCGGGATTGCATTGACCAGGTCGCGCAACGTGACGCCTGGCTGCATCTGGCCCTTGAAGCGCACCAGCACCGATTCGGGCATGTCCAGCGGCATCACGCCGGTGGCGGCGGCGAACGCCACCAGGCCGGAGCCGGCCGGGAAGCTGATGCCGATCGGGAACCGGGTATGACTGTCTGCGCCGGTGCCCACGGTGTCGGGCAGCAGCAGGCGGTTGAGCCAGCTGTGGATGACACCGTCCCCCGGGCGAAGGCTGACGCCGCCGCGGTTGCTCATGAAGGCGGGCAGCTCGCGGTGCGTCTTCACGTCCACCGGCTTCGGGTAGGCGCTGGTGTGGCAGAAGCTCTGCATCACCAGGTCGGCGCTGAAGCCCAGGCAGGCAAGGTCTTTCAGTTCGTCGCGCGTCATCGGACCGGTGGTGTCCTGGCTGCCGACGGTGGTCATCTTGGGTTCGCAATAGGTGCCGGGGCGCACGCCCTGCTGATTTCCATCAATCACTGGCAAACCGACCGCCCGGCCCACCATCTTCTGCGCCACCGTGAAGCCGGCCTTGGTGGCGGCCACAGGCGCAGGCAGGCGGAAGACCGTGCTGGCGGGCAGGCCCAGGAAGTCGCGCGCCTTGGCCGTCAGGCTGCGGCCAATGATGAGGTTGATGCGGCCGCCGGCACGCACCTCGTCAAACAGCACGTCGCTGCGCAGCTGGAAGGTTTTCACCACCGCGCCGTTCTTCAGGATCTTGCCGTCATAGGGCAGCACGTCCAGCACGTCGCCCATCTCCAGGCCAGAGACATCCACTTCGATCGGCAGCGCCCCCGAATCTTCCTGCGTGTTGAAAAAGATCGGCGCGATCTTGCCGCCCAAGGTGACACCGCCGAAGCGCTTGTTGGGCACGAAGGGAATGTCCTGGCCGAAGCCCCAGACGATGCTGTTGGTGGCGCTCTTGCGTGAAGAGCCGGTGCCGACCACGTCGCCCACATAGGCCACCAGATGACCCTTGTTCTTGAGGTCTTCGATGAACTGCATGGGCCCGCGCTTGCCGTCTTCTTCGGGCTTGAAGGCCGCACCGTCGCGCGTGTTCTTCAGCATCGCCAAATAGTGCAGCGGGATGTCGGGGCGGCTCCAGGCGTCGGGCGCGGGGCTCAGGTCGTCGGTGTTGGTTTCACCGGGCACCTTGAAGACGCTGACGGTAATGGTCTTCGGCACTTCAGGGCGGCTGGTGAACCACTCGGCGGCGGCCCAGCTTTGCATCACGTCTTGCGCGTTGGCGTTGCCTGCGCGTGCCTTCTCGGCCAGGTCGTGGAAGAAGTCGAACATCAGCAGTGTCTTCTTCAGGCCCGCCGCAGCGACGGCCGCGACGCTGGCGTCGTCCAGCATGTCGATGAGCGGCTTGACGTTGTAGCCGCCCACCATGGTGCCCAGCAGCTCAGTCGCCTTGGCCTTGCTGACCAGGGCCACCGTGATGTCGCCATGCGCCACGGCGGCCAGGAAGCTGGCCTTGACCTTGGCCGCGTCATCCACGCCCGGTGGCACGCGGTGGGTCAGCAGATCGAGCAGGAAGGCTTCTTCGCCTGCCGCGTCATTGCCAGATGCGGCTTTGATGAGCTCCACCAGCGCGGCCGTTTGCGTGGCGTCCAGCGGCAGTGGCGGGATGCCAAGCGCGGCGCGCTCGGCGGTGTGTTGGCGGTAGGCTTGCAGCATGGTGTGGGGTCCAGATGAAGGGTGTTGAAGGGGTGTTGAAGGGGTGTTGACGACGGGTCTCAGACCTTGGGCACGATGACCTTGAGGCCCTTGAAATAGTCTCGGAAAAAGCCGGCGTCGCGGGTGATGAGGGTTCCGCACTGCATGAGCGCGTGGGCACCGATGAGGAAGTCGGCCACCACGCGGTCGCGGCGGCCACCCCGGTCGCGAAAGCGTCGTTGCATGTGGCCGGCGCGCACGGCAGCCACCTCTGACGTGGCCAGGTAGCGCAAGCCCATTAACGCCAGCTTGTCCATGGCTGTGTCGCGGGTGTCCAGCATGGTCTGCACTTCGGCCACCACGGCGTCACAGACCACCACTTCGCCCATTTCAAGCGCCAGGCCCAGGCTGGCTTCTGATGCGTCGGCAAAGTGCGGGTCGCCGCCCAGCAAGTCCAGCAACACCGAAGAATCGACGGCAATCACGCGGGCTCGTCTTCAGGCGCCGGGTAGGGGTCACCCGGGGCGCGGCCCCGCAGCGCGCGCATGGCGTCGTCGGTGGACTTGAAGCCTTCAGCCAGCTTGTAGCTGCCACGCAGGCGCCGCAGCGCGTCGTTCACGTCCTTGCGCAACACGATGCGGCCGTCGATCAGTTCGACCTTGAGCTTGCTGCCTTTGCTCAGGCCCAGCGCGTCGCGCACGGCCTTGGGCAGGGTGATCTGGCCTCTTTCAGCAACAGTGGCTTCCATGGCGGCTCATGACAAAATTGGTATGCACGAATGATACATACTTGATCGTGCAGACTCAACCGCCAACCCTCACGACACCGTGGCCAGCGGCAGGTTCAGCAGCAGGTTCTGCGGCTTCAGGCGCAGGTGGCCTTCGCGGGTGCTCATCAGGCCCAGGTAGACCGGCTTGCCGGCCACGTCGCGCCGCATCTCGGCGGGGTTGTTGAAGGTCAGTTTGAAGAGGCTGATGAGCCGGCTGCGGCGCTCGTCGTCCACCGCGTGGCCTTCGTACAGGTCGTTCAGCAGCGCGCTGGCTTCGGCGTCCAGGCCGATGTGCCAGCGCCACTGCGCGTCGTCAATGCGGTGCACGGGTTCGACGCTCACCGCCACGCCCAGCAACTGCTGCACCCAGCCTTGCAGCAGTTGAGCCAAAGGCTTCAGGCCCGAGCGCGCGTTGACCATGGTGAATTGCACACCGTGGCCGACGTCGGTCTTGAGCTGCTGCGTCAGGTCCAGCAGCAAGGTGCTGCGGAAATCGGCTCTGGTGGCCTCAGCCCAGTAGCGGTTTGCGTTGTCGGGGCCCAGCACGGCCAGGTCCTGGCCTGTGGTGGGAATCTTCGCCTGCGCCAGCAGCCGGCCAATCTCGCCAAGGCCCTGCGTTTGCGACTGTTCAGCCAGCGTGGCGCTGTCGGCGGCCAGCACGCGGCCCTGCTCAAAAGTGATGCGCTGCGGGCGGAAGAAGAGTTCGGCAGTGCGCGCGGTCATCGCGTCGGCCTCAGCACCCATCAACTGCTGAACGATGGCCTGGGTCACGATGTCCACAAACAGCGGCGGCACCGTCACCGGCCCGGCGCGGAACAGCGCCACGGTCCAGGCCTGCAGCGAACCCAGCGCCTGCACGCTGTCGCGCAGGCCAATGAAGTGGCGGTAGTTGGCGGCCACGTCCGCGTCGGCGATGGCATCGAGCCGCGCAGCCGCCACCGGCTGCAGTGGCGCGTCTTGCAGCGCGCGGTGCAGACGGATTTCTGCGCGGCAGGACTCGGCCACCAAAGCCAGCTCGGGCCGCGCCAGCCAGTGGCGCCAGTAGGCCTGGGTGGGCTGCAGCCAGCCGCTGCCGTCCACGTTCAGCAAAGTGCACCCGCTGCCGGGCCAGAGGTCTTGCACCGAGGTGTCCATGCCAGGATTGTGCAGGCCCTGGACGCACCCGATGCGGCACGGCCGGGCCTCAGAGGTTGAGCGGCAATCCCATGCACCCGCCGTATGATTTGCCACACCCGATTTGCTACACCCGATTTGCCACACCCTTCGATCTGCGAGCGCCCCGTGCCAGAAGTCCTGCCCGAAGACCGCACCACGCCGCAGCGCCGCACCAGCGCAAAGTCAGATCCGAGCCTGGAGCGGGACCGCGTAGAACTGCGGCCCTTGCTGGCCACCGACCGCGACGCCACCATCGTGCTGCCCAAGGGCCGACGCAGCGGCGCGCCATTGCAACCGGCGCCTTCTGGGCTGGACATGGGGCTAAAGACCGGCGCCACGATGCACGAATACCGCATCGACGGCGTGCTGGGCGAAGGTGGCTTCGGCATCACCTACCTGGCGACGGACGTGCACCTGAACGCCAATGTGGCGATCAAGGAATACCTGCCGCAGGACATCGTCTTCCGCGCCGTTGACGGCACGGTGTCGCCGATGGCCAGCGAACACCTGGCGCGCTACCAGCAGGGGCTGGAAAGCTTCCTGGTGGAGGCGCGCACGCTGGCGTCCTTTCGCCACCGCGCCATCGTTCGCGTGGCGCGTTTCTTTGAAGCCAACCACACCGCCTACATGGTGCTGGAAGTCGAAAAAGGCGAACCGCTGAAGACCTGGTGGCCGCAACACAAACCGGTGCCCGAAAAGACGCTGGTCGAACTGCTGCTGCCGCTGCTGGACGGCCTGGCCGCCGTGCACAAGGCCGGCTTCCTGCACCGCGACATCAAGCCCGACAACATCCAGGTCCGCGCCAGCGACGGCAGCCTGGTGCTGCTGGACTTTGGCAGCGCAGGGCAGACGGCCGCCGTGGCTTCGCATGGCCTGGTCGTGGTGACTCCGGGTTACGCGCCGCTAGAACAGTACGGCCTGGGCGAACAAGGGCCGTGGACCGACCTGTACGCGTTGGGCGCCACGCTGTACTGGGCCGTGGCCGGCAAGAAGCCGCCCGACGCCGAAACCCGCAAGGCCGACCCCAAGGCCTACACCCGCGCCGTCGAAGCCGGCCGCGACGTCTACGGCGACGCCTTCCTGCGCGCCATCGACTGGGCGCTGCACACCGACCCCACGAAGCGCCCACGCTCGGTGGCGGAATTCCAGCGCGCGCTGTGTGCCGACCACCCTGCCAGCCTGGAACGCTTTGAAGCCGCGCGCCGCCGCGCTGAACTGCGCCAGACCACGCAGG
>JAYSYB010000256.1:0-5557 GCA_043716775.1 Rubrivivax sp. | reverse complement strand
CATGACCAAGTACCGCCTGCTGCGCGAAGCGGCAGAGTCCACGCTGCCCGGTTTGCGCGTCACCGAGGCACCGCCCGCCAGCGACGGCGAACTGGCCTTGGCCCATGAGCCCGACTGGATCCATGCCGTCACCACGGGCAGCACCAGCGCCGCGCAGCAGCGCGAGATCGGCTTCCCCTGGAGCGAACGCATGGTGGAGCGCGCCCGGCGGTCGGTAGGCGCCACGATCAGCGCGGCCCGCACCGCACTGTTTGGCGGCGAAGGCGTGGCCGCCAACCTGGCAGGCGGCACCCACCACGCCTACGCGCACAAGGGATCGGGCTACTGCGTCTTCAACGACGTGGCGGTGGCTGCCAGGCTGATGCAGGCTGAATGGCACCGCCACTATCCGCACGGTCAGCAGGGTCAGCAGGGTCTGCACGGGCTGAGGGTGCTGGTGATCGACCTCGACGTGCACCAGGGCAACGGCACGGCCGCGATCTTCCAGGACGACCCCAGCGTCTTCACGCTGTCGCTGCACGGCGCCAAGAACTTTCCTTTTCGCAAGGAGGCGAGCGACCTGGACGTGGACCTGCCTGACGGCTGCGCCGACGACGCGTACCTTGCTGCGATGGACGAGGCGCTGCAGCAGGTCTGGCGACGCCACGGCGATGGGGTCCCGGGCCTGGCCTTTTACTTGGCCGGTGCCGACCCGCATGAAAACGACCGCCTGGGCCGGCTCAAGATCAGTTCAGCGGGTCTGGCGGAACGCGACCGCCGCGTGCTGGCGGCGCTGCGCGAACGGCGCATTCCGGTGGCGCTGTCCATGGCTGGTGGTTACGGCCGTGACGTGGCAACGACGGTGGCCGTGCACCGCAAGACGCTCGAGCTGGCGCTGGCGTCATGGCACACCTGGCGGGCGGTGGAACAATCGGCTGCATGACAACGTCATCGACCCCGCCATCGCCCGCGCAGTCGCCCGCGCGTCCCCAGCCCTTGCCGCGCGCGCACTTCCTGCACTTTCAGGCAGTCACCACACGTTGGATGGACAACGACCTGTACGGCCACCTCAACAATGTTGTCCACTACAGCCTCTTCGACACCGCCGTCAACCGCCTGCTCATCGAAGCCGGCGTGCTGGACATCCATGGCGGCAGCGTGATCGGCCTCGTCGTGCACACGCAGTGCCACTACTTCGACAGCATCCGCTTCCCGCAGGCCGTGCAAGTGGGGCTGCGTGTGGCCCAGCTGGGCCGCTCCAGCGTGTGCTATGAGCTAGGCCTCTTCGCGGACGATTCGCCATTCGCCGCTGCGCTGGGACAATTTACGCATGTGTATGTGGACCGCAAAACGCGGCGCCCTGTTGATCTGCCCCACGCCTTGCGCCGTGCACTTGAACCTCTGACCCTGAGCCTATGACCATCACGCCCGACATCACGCCGAACATCACGCCCGACGCCACCGCCGCTGCAGACGCCGCCATCACGTCGCGCCGATCGATCCGCGCTTTCCTGCCCACGCCGGTGCCACGTGCAGACATCGAAGCGCTGCTCGCCGTGGCTTCCCGCGCGCCTTCGGGAACCAACACGCAGCCCTGGCAGGTTCACGTGCTGACGGGCCAGGCCAAGGACAAGCTGTCGCGCGAGATTCGCGCCGCCTACGACGACCCCGAGGAACGCGCGCGCCACACCGAGCTTTACGCCTACTACCCCACCGAATGGCGCAGCCCCTACATCGACCGCCGCCGCAAGGTCGGCTGGGACTTGTATTCCCTGCTCGGCATCGGCAGGGCCGACAAGGTGCGCATGCATGAACAGCACGCGCGCAACTACGCTTTCTTCGGCGCGCCGGTGGGGCTGATGTTCACCATCGACAGCGTCATGCAGCAGGGCAGCTGGCTCGACTACGGCATGTTCCTGCAGAGCGTGATGGTGGCTGCTCGCGCACGCGGACTGGACACCTGCCCGCAGGCCGCGTTCACGCAGTTTCACCGCATCATCGCGAAGCACCTCCAACTGTCCGACACGCAGACCCTGGTCTGCGGCATGTCACTGGGCTACGCCGACCCGGCTGCGACTGAGAACACGCTGCACACCGAACGTGAGCCCGTCTCCGGCTTTGTCCGCTTCCTGGAGTAGCTCGGGCTTCAGCCTTGCCCCAGCGAGCCGTTCATAGAATGGTTGCGGCGAAACGCCGGGGACGGTAGGAACCTCATGACACTGTTTTCTCCAGGCACAGTGGCGCAGTCTGCGGCGCTGGGCGCCGTGCTCAGCGCGCTGCCCGCCGTGGCCCTGGCGGCCGCGCAGGGTGCAGCATTTGCCGGCCCGCAGATCGGCCCGCAGATCGGCCCGGTGCCGCTGGAGTTCCTGCTCTTCGCGTCCGTGCTGGCCGCCGTGGCAGTGTTCCATGCGCGCACGCTGCAGATTGCGGTGGCGGGTGCCATCACCATCGCCCTCTACAAGATCCTGTTCTCTCCGTTCAGATTCGGGCCCGGCGCCGTTGGCTTCGTGTCGCACTTGGGGCACGAGTGGGTGATCCTGATCAATCTCTTGGCTCTGCTACTGGGCTTTGCGCTGCTGGCCGACCTGTTCGAGAAGAGCGAAATCCCCGCTGTGCTGCCGCGCTTCATGCCCGACGGCTGGAAGGGCTGCTTCGCGCTGCTGGTGCTGGTGTTTGTGCTGTCGACCTTTCTCAACAACATCGCAGCAGCCATGATCGGTGGCGCGGTGGCGCACACGGTGTTTCGCGGCAAGGTGCACATCGGCTACCTGGCGGCCATCGTGGCGGCGTCCAATGGCGGTGGCGCTGGCAGCGTCTGTCAGCCGTGTTCGACCACATCCCGCTCAACGCGCTGGCGTTGAAGCAGGGCGACTATGACCGGTGCTTCCTGGCCTACGTGATCGGCTTCGGTGTCATGCTGCTGCTGATCGGTTTCCACCCCGGCGCGGTGCGCAAGGGCAGCGCCCTTGCGCCTGCTGCCGCCCCTGCAACAGCCATCCTGCCAACGAAAACATGAACAAGCCTGAAGTCCTTGTCGCCCGCGCCGTGTTCCCCGAAGTGGTGTTGCGCTTGCGCAAACACTTCGTGGTGGAAGACAACCCCGGCGACCATATCCACAGCAAGGCCGAGCTCATCAATCGGCTGCAGGGCAAACAAGGCGCCTTCACCGCCGGCAGTGACCGCATCGACGCCGAGGTGCTGGCGGCCTGCCCGCAACTGCGTGTGGTGTGCAACATGGCCGTGGGCTACAACAACTTTGACATCAACGCCTGCACCGCAGCGGGCGTGCTGGCCACCAACACGCCCGACGTGCTGACGGAAACCACGGCCGACTTCGGCTTTGCACTGATGATGGCCGCCGCACGCCGCATCGCAGAGAGCGAACATTTCCTGCGCCGCGGCGAATGGACACGCTGGTCTTACGACATGTACAACGGCGGCGACGTGCACGGCACCACGCTGGCCATCCTGGGCATGGGGCGCATCGGTCAGGCCATTGCGCGGCGCGGCGCCCTGGGCTTTGGCATGCGGGTGATTTATCACAACCGCAGCCGCTTGGCGCCTGAGCAGGAAGCACCCATCGGCGCCCGTTTCGTCGACAAGGCGACGCTGCTGCACGAGGCCGACCACCTGGTGTTGGTGCTGCCGTACTCGCCACAGAGCCACCATGCAATTGGCGCGGCAGAGCTGGCACTGATGAAGCCCACGGCCACGCTGACGAACGTGGCGCGCGGCGGCATCGTCGATGACGCAGCGCTGGCCGCAGCGCTGCGTGACAAGCGCATTGCCGCTGCGGCACTGGATGTGTTTGAAGGCGAACCAAGCGTCCACCCGGACCTGCTGGCGGTGCCCAACGTTGTGCTCACCCCGCACATCGCCAGCGCCACGGTGGCAACCCGCCGCGCGATGGCCGACCTGGCAGCCGACAACCTGATCGCGGTCTTGACTGGCGGGGTTGCACCCACGCCCATCAACCCCGAGGTGCTGACCCGCATGCGGCCGGCTACGACGTGAGCGCCACCGGCGCTGAGACAATCAGCCCGATGGCCGACTGGATCCTCTTCTCGCTGCTGGCATTGCTGTGCCTGAACCTGCTCTTGCTGTTGTGGTTGGTGCTGCGCCCCCAGAACGCGGGCCCCGCGCGCGAGGTGGAGCGGCTGGAACGCGAGCTGCGCGATGAGCTGGGCCGCCAAGGCCAGGGCACGCGCGCCGACCTGTCCAGCTTCCAGCAGATGCTGCTGACGCAGAGCGGCGACGTGGCGCGCACACAGAACGAGCAGATCGACGCCTTTCGCGTGCAGCTGGCAGCCACGCAGCAACAAACCGACGCCGCGCTGCGCCGCTTCAGCGACACGCTGGCCGAGCAGCTGCGCCTGCTGTCCGACGCCAATGAACGGCGCCTGGGCGAGATGCGGCTGGCTGTCGAAACGCGCCTGGCGTCGCTGCAGGAGGGCAACGAGAAGAAGCTCGAACAGATGCGCGCCACGGTCGATGAAAAGCTGCATGCCACGCTGGAGCAGCGCCTGGGCGAGAGCTTCAAGCAAGTGGCTGACCGGCTGGAGCAGGTGCACAAGGGCCTGGGTGAGATGCAGACGCTGGCGCGCGACGTGGGCTCACTCAACCGGGTGCTCACCAACGTCAAGACGCGCGGTGTGTTTGGTGAGGTGCAGCTGGCGGGCCTTTTGGAGCAGGTCTTCACGCCCGAGCAGTACGCGACCAACGTGGCCACCGTGCCGGGCAGCAACGACCGCGTGGAATTTGCGATCCGTCTGCCCGGCAAGGGCCCCGACGGCAGCCACGGCCCGCCGCTGTGGCTGCCCATCGACGCCAAGTTTCCGCGTGAAGACTACGACCGCCTGCTGGACGCCCATGAACGCGCTGACGCGCCGGCGATGGAGGTCCATGCCAAGGCGATTGAGGTCCGGCTGCGGCTGGAAGCGCGCAGCATCCGCGACAAGTACGTGTCGCCGCCGCACACAACCGACTTCGCGATCCTCTTCCTGCCCACCGAAGGGCTGTACGCCGAAGCGCTGCGCCGGCCTGGTCTGAGCGAAGCGCTGCAGCGCGAATACAAGGTCATGATGGCCGGGCCCACCACGTTGCTGGCCACGCTGAACAGCCTGCAGATGGGCTTCAGGACGCTGGCGCTGGAGAAGCGGTCGGCCGAGGTGTGGGAAGTGCTGGGCGCGGTGAAGACCGAGTTCTCGAAGTTCGGCGACGTGTTGGCGCGCACCAAGAAAAAGCTCGAAGAAGCCGGCAACACCATCGAACAAGCCGAGGTGCGCAGCCGCGCCATGGTGCGACAGCTGCGCAGCGTGGAAGCGCTGCCCGAGTCGCGCAGCGCCGAGTTGCTGCCCGGCCTGGTCGCCGTCGCCGACACCGAGGTCGACCCGCAGGATGGCTGAGCCGGGGGCGCCAAAAGGTGTGACCCCTGAGGCAAGCAGCGCCTACAGCGCCAGCAGCGGCCGCATCTTGCTGGCCTTCATCGCGGGCCAGGTGGGTATGCATTCGGCCATGGCGGGCCTGCGCATGGCTGCACCGCTGCAGGCCCTGCGCGAAGGCTACAGCGCCTGGGAGG
>JAYSYB010000255.1:0-5583 GCA_043716775.1 Rubrivivax sp. | reverse complement strand
CCAGCCGGGGCCGGTTTCTTCGTGGCTGAAGAGGTGCGTGAAGGCGAACTCGCGCCGCAGTGCCTGCAGCACCTGCGGCACCGCGCCCACGTGCACGATCAGCGGCAGGCCCTTGGCGGCCAACGCCGCTTGCAGCTGCGCCACGCAGTCGAGCCAGAAGGCGACGTGCCGAGCGTCGCACTCCTGGCCGTCCAGCCACGCCGGCTCGATGACGACAAGCCCCGCAGCGCTTTCAAAGTACTGCGCCTGCGCCAACGGAGCGTGGTCTCGGCAGCGCAGGTCACGCTTGAACCAGACAGGGCCTTCGGCGCCGTGGACGAGACCCCACGCGCTGTCACTTCACCAGCGGCCGCACAGTCGTGAAGCCACCGTCCACGGCCAGCACCTGGCCGGTCAAACGCGCCGCACCCGGGCCCAGCAGGAAGGCCATCACATCTGCGACCTGCGCGGCCGTTTGCACGCCGCCCAGCGGGTACTGGCGGCCCGCAGCGTCGCGGCCGGCTGGCAGTTTCAGCATGCCGGCTGTCATGGGCGTATCGGTCAGACCCGGTGCCACTGCGTTGACCCGAATGCCTTGCGCCGCGTAGGTGGCGGCAGCACTGCGCACCAGCGCTTCGACACCGCCCTTGGCGGCCGCGATGGCTTCGTGGTTGGCGACGCCGATACGAGCCACCACCGAACTGGCAAACACCGCGGCCCCAGGCGCGCCCTGCAACGCCAGGATCCAGGCCTGCAGCACGAAAACCGCGCTGTCCAGGTTGACGCGCATCAGCTCGCGGTAGGCGTCGGCGCGCGTGCGGTGCAGGGGCGCAATCAGCGTGCTGCCGACACAGTGGGCCAGCAGCGCGGGTGGCGCACCCAATGCCTGCTGGCAGCTGTCGAACGCGGTGGCGATGCCTTCCGCAGTGGTCGTGTCGGCCAATACGCGCAGCGCGGCCTCCACGTCGGCCAGCCGCGTTGCGTCGCGCGCCACGGCCACCACCGTGTAGCCTTGGGCCGTGAGCTGCCGGCACAACGCGCGGCCGATGCCGCCGCTGGCGCCTGTGACCATGGCCATGTTCTTCATCGATTTGCTTCTCGGTTCAGCGGGCCGGCACTTCGTAGACGGCCAGCAAGTCTTCGGCGCCCTGCAGGCCCCGGGTGCACCGCGTCCACCACTGCGAAAAAGAATCGCAGCGCCGGTCCACGGCGGGAAAGAGTTGGCGCGCCGCCTGGCAGTCGGCCAGGTGCAGCAACCAGGGCGCGAGATGCGGCTCGGCCACCGCGCGAACGCACCGCGCGGCGGCCAGTGCAGCGCCGACCGTGGCAGCATCCGCGTGCCAGCGCAGCGGCGCAACGGCCGCCATCCGCGTGCCGACAAAGGCCCAGCGGTTTTCAGACCACGGCCAGGCGCGGTGGAAGTCGCTCAGCGCCAGCCCCAGCACCAGCGTGTCGGCCGGCAAGCCCGCTGGCAGCCGACCCAGGCTCCAGGGGTGGACGACCCACACATCGCGGCCCTGCACCGCGGCCGGGTCGGGCGCGGCGAAGCCCAGTGATGCGGGCGGCGTTGCGGTGCACGGCGGCTCGGCCACGGCCAGATCCGCGGCGCCACGCATCCGAGCACCTGCGACGCTCGACGGCGCGCGCGCGATGCGGTCCAGCGCCTCGTAGCTGGCATCGACCACGCTGCCCGGGCTGTGCCAATGCGGCGGTGCATAACGCGCCACATTGTCGGCATTGAAAAGGTAAGGCTTGCTGCTGCCAGTGCCCGCCACCCACTGCCAGCTGAGGTGGTTGCTGGCCAGGTCACCATCCAGCAGATGGCCATACAGCCAGTCGGCACCTGCGCGCCAATGCACCTTGCGCAGGTGCACCACGTAGCTGGCCAGCCACATGCGGGCGTGGTTGTGCAGGGTGCCGGTGGCGTAGAGCGTGCGCACCGCCGTGTCGATGACGGGCACACCTGTGCGGGCCTGGCGGATGTCGTCCGGCAACGCCGACGCATAGTTGCTGTCCGGCAGCAGACCGGGGTGCAGCGACTGCAGGATGGCGCTGCCGCGTTGCTGCCAGACGTGGCGGAAGTAGGCGCGCCAGCCCAGTTCAAACACGAACTTGTGCTGCACGTCGAGCCGGTGCTTTCCGGCCAAGCCCGCCACGCCGGCCAGCACGTCGTGCAGGCTGACGAAGCCGTGGGTGATGTACGGCGACAGGCTCGTCACCGCACCGTCGATGGCGTTGCGCGTGCGCGCATACGCAGCAGGCCGCACGGCGGAGACGCGCGCCTGGGCCGCGGCCAAGGTGGGCGGGTGACCCTGCGGCGTGTCGTCGAAGAGCGGTGCAATGGTCACGACCCGGTCCCCACCTCACCGCGCCGGATCGAGTCTGCGCGGTCGGTGATGGCCACCTTTTGCGCGTCACTCAGCCGCGCCACGTTCTTCACCTGCAGCGCCATGCGCGGGTTGCGCGCCAGACGGGCTTCATGGCGCATCAGAAAGTCCCAGTACAGCGTCGTGAACGGGCAGGCCTTTTCACCGCTGCGTTCGCCCGGGTCGTAGCGGCAACCTTTGCAGTGCGGGCCCATGCGCTGGATGTATTTGCCGGTGGCCACGTAAGGCTTGCTGGCCATCACACCGCCGTCGGCGTACTGGCTCATGCCCAGGGTGTTGGGCAGTTCCACCCACTCCACGGCATCGACGTACATCGCCAGGTACCAGGCGTGCACCTGGCGCGGCTGCACGCCCAGCAACAACGCGTAGAGGCCCGTCACCATCAGCCGCTGGATGTGGTGCGCGTAGCCCTGGTCCAGCGTCTGCGTGATGGTGTCGCGCAGACAGGCCATGTCGGTGCTGCCCGTCCAGTACCAAGCTGGCAGTTCTTCTTGCGCGCCGAGTTCGTTGCGTTCGGCGTAGGCGGGCATCTGCGTCCAGTAGATGCCGCGAACGTATTCGCGCCAGCCCAGAATCTGGCGGATGAAACCCTCCACGCTGGCCAGCGGCGCGTGGCCGGCGTGAAAGGCGGCTTCTGCGGCGGCCACCACTTCACGCGGGTTCAGCAGCTTCAGGTTCAACGCCGCCGCCAGGTGCGCGTGGTACAGCCAAGGCTGGCCCGGCCACAGCGCGTCCTGGTAGCGGCCGAAAAGCGGCAGTCGTTCCTGGATGAAGCCTTGCAGCGCCTGCAGCGCCTGCGCACGCGTCACGGGCCAGGCAAAGCTGTCCAGGCTGCCCGGGTGCTGCGCCATGTGCTGGTTGACGTGGTGGATCACGTCTTGCGTCACCGCATCGGGTGCCACCATTTGGCGCGGAGGCACGGCGCCAGGGCCTTGCGCGCCGAAGGCTTCGCGGTTGTCGGCGTCGAAATTCCATTGCCCGCCAATCGGCTTGCCGTCCAGCATCAACACGCCGTGGCGTTGGCGCTGCTCACGGTAGAAGTACTCCATGCGCAGGGCCTTGCGGCCCTTGGCGTGCGCCGCGAATTCGCGCACCGTGCCGTAGAAATGGCGGTCTTCGCGCACGTCCAGAGGCAGACCGGCAGCAGAGGCCACGGCCTTGATGGCCTGCAGCACGCGCCAGTCGCCGGGTGCCGTCATCACCAGTTGTTGCGGCCGCAGCGCAGCCAGGTCGGCCTGCAGCTGCGCCGCCAGGGTGCCGCAGTTGGCGGGGGCATCCAGCCGCGTGTAGCGCAAGGGCCGGTTGGAATCTTGCAAGGCCAGCGCAAAGTGGCGCATGGCGGCCAGGAACATCACCGTGCGCTGTTTGCTTGACCACACGTGGGTGGATTCCTCAGCCACCTCGGCCATCCACACGCTGTCGTGCGAGGGGTTGAAGCCATCGAACGCGGACGCGTCGAGGTCCAGCTGGTCGCCCAGCACGATGACGAGGGTGTGAAGTTCAGCCACGGTCAACCCCGCTTTGGCCCGGCACGGCGGCAGGCGTCGCTGCAGTGCTTGACTTCAGCCCAGTTCTTGGCCCAGGCGCGGCGCCAGGTCATGGCCCGCCCGCACACCGCGCAGGGTTTGCTGGGCAGCGCGGCCTTGTTGCCACGAAAGCTGTCATGCACGTTGTTCATTCATGCCTCCACGGAGCTGATGGGCCAAGCCACCCGACCTGCGGGTGCGGTAGCCAGTATCTGGCCCGCAAGGGCTTGCGCCGACGACCACGCGGCTTCCACGCCCCCGCCGCCCCCGCTGCCCCCGCCGCCCCCGCCGCCCAGAAAATCTCCGCAAACGCCAAGCCCCAGTGACGCGTCCCACCAGCACCGGCCCACGGGGCTGCTGCTGCCTGTTTGCGGCATGGCGTAACGCCAACGGTGTGCGCTTGCATGGTGCCACTGCAGCGGCGCTCCCAGCCATTCGGCCAGTGCGGCTTGCAACTGCGCCTGCGCCCAGTCGGCACTTTGTTCCAGGTGCTGCCGGCTCCAGGCGGCACGGGCGTGCAGAACCCAGTGCACTTCACCGTCCAGCCGTTCGCGGCAGGGGCGCGCTTCATTGCGCTGCACGGTGCACAACGGGCCGCAAGGTGGGCGCGATACATCCCAGTTGAGCGCCACATCAGGCGTGGCGGATACGCCCATCACTGTCCAGCACGGCTGCATCAAAGCCAGCGCCGCGTGCCGTGACCAGGCCGGCTGGTGGGTGACAAGAAGTCGGCCCACCTGCGCGGGCGGCATGGCCAGCACCACGGCGTCAAAACCTTCGCTCAGCAGCCCTTCTGCGCCGTGAAGTGACCAGCCCGATCCCACCGAGCCTGTTGACTGGCCGGGCTGCAGCGCCTGCACCGGGCAGGCCCAGACCGTATCGATGCCTTGCAACAGGTGGCGGCACAGTGCGGGCATGTCGGGCACTGGCAACAGCGTGGGACCGGCGCCGTCGCGACCGAGGCCGCGGGGGTCGAACACCGCCGGCCATTCGGCCAGCCAGCCCGCGCGCAACGCCCCTGCGGTGAATTGTCGAAATGCGACTGAGAGCGCGTCAAAGCCCGGCGCGCCGTGGTCAAGACGGGTGCTGCGACCATGCCCCCGGGCGTCGACCCACAGCGCTCGCCGGGTGGCCAGGCGGCCGCCCGGGCCGAAGGATTTGTCAAACACACGCACGGTGCAACCACCGTTGCGCAGGGCACGGGCGCAGCTGGCGCCCGCAACGCCGGCGCCGACCACGGCGACAACGGGGCTTTGCGTGGGGAGTCCAAAACGTTTCATGGCTGCCGCAAGGATAGTCAATATCGACTCATTTCCGAGTCATACCGGCGATATCCATATGATAATGCGTGATATTCCACGTCACTTCAGAGTCAATAAAGCGTCATCGGAGATTCCAAACCATGCCCCAACGACCCCGCGCCAAGCCCCTGGACGACGCTGACCTGCCGCGACACCGCAGCGGTGCCGTGGCGCGCATGGTGCGCATGCCGGTGGCAACGCTGCGCGTGTGGGAACGCCGCTACGCCGTGGCCCGGCCTGCACTTTCGCCGACTGGCCAGCGCTTGTATTCCGCGGCTGATGTGCAGCGCCTGGCGCTGCTGAAACGGCTGACGGACCTGGGTCACGCCATCGGCGGCCTGGCGGCGCTGGACATGGCGCAACTGCACGCGGTGGCCGCCACGCATGCAG
>JAYSYB010000254.1:0-1759 GCA_043716775.1 Rubrivivax sp. | reverse complement strand
TGGAGCAAGACGGCCGCAGCGTGCGCCTCAAGGCCAGCTACCGGTTCTGAAGCGTCGCGATGCACAACGTTCACCACCTGGACGCTACTGTCCGACGGGCTCGCCCATGGCGGGCGCGGTTGGCACCGTGTGTGCTGGCTGCCACCTTGGCGGTTCCGGGTGCAGCGCATCCCTACAGCTTGGATGCGCTGCTGCGGATGCCACTGGATCGTCTGCTGCAATTGCAAGTCGCTCCGCGCCGCGCCGCGCTGGGCGACGGTCCGAACGCGGTGGTGGCCCAAGCGTTGCGTGCAGACAGGGGGCAGCACCATGAGGTGTAGCCGCCAAGCGTTCGTGTGGCTGTTGAGTTTGGCCGGACTGCTGTTGTTTGCAACCGGGGCGCGCTGCGAAGAGTTGCCCGAATACCGGCTCAAGGCCGCCTTCGTGTACAACTTCATCGCGTACACAGAGTGGCCCGCCGAGACGGGCAGCACGCTGAACGTGTGCATCGACGGCACCGATCCATTCGGCGCAGAGATCGACGGGCTGGAGGGCAAGGTCGCTGCTGGCCGCAAAATCGCAGTGCATCGCAAGACGACCAGCGAGGCTCTCAGGGACTGCCAGGTCGTGTTTGTCTCAGCATCGGCCATCGACGGCTTGCCGCGTGTGCTCGAAAGCCTGCGCCGTCGGCCGGTGCTGACCGTGGCAGACAGCGCCGGCGCCATGCGGCGTGGTGTGGCGCTGAACATGAACATGATGCAGGGCAAGGTCACGTTCGAGGCCAACTTGCAGGCTGCTCGCGACGCGGGTCTCGATCTGAGCTCCAAGCTGCTGCGCCTGGCGACCGAGGTCCAGCGATGAAGCCGACGACTGCGCTGGGCGAACTGTTGCGTCGCATCAACCATGTGGCGCTCGCTGCTGCCGTGGGCATCATGGCGCTCGCCGTCGCAATTAGCAGTTTTGGTCTGAGCATGGTGTCACTCATCGACGCCAGCCGGATTCAGGCGCGCGTGCTGGCCGAGAACGCATCCGCGGCGTTGGCCTTCGGCGATCAGAAAGCAGCCGGTGAACTGCTGCAGTCGCTGCGCAACTCACCCGACATCCTGGTCGCCGCCCTCTACGACAAGAACGGCCGGCCCTTTGCGACTTACCATCGCGACGGCGGTGCGACGCCGGCCGTGTCAGGTGGTTCCGGGCCGGCGCTGCTGGTTCGGCCGACCTTCCTCGCCGTTGGGCAAGCTGTGGAAACGGGCACCGGCGTCGGCGGCCGGCTTGTGCTGGAGGTCAGTCTGGCCAGCCTGTATCGGCAAACCGCATGGCAAGTGGCGGCCACGGCGTTGGCCGCGCTGCTGGCTCTCGCGGTTAGCAAGGTTCTGCTGCGGCGCCTCAACAAATCCGTACTGCGTCCGCTGGCAGGCCTGAACGAGCTGATGGAGCACGTGTCCGCGGACGGCGATTTCGGGGTGCGTGCGCAACGCAGCCGCATCGCCGAACTCGACACCCTCGGCAGCGGGTTCAATGCCATGCTCGAACAGATTCACGAACGAGACGCACGCCTGGCCGCCCATCGGAACCACCTTGAACAGGAGGTCGCCGCGCGCACCGCCCAGCTGCTGCACGCCAAGGAGGTGGCAGAGGCCGCCAGCCTGGCCAAGAGCGAGTTCCTGGCCACGATGAGCCACGAGATCCGCACGCCGATGAACGGGGTGCTGGGCATGAACGAGTTGCTCATCGACAGCGAGCTGCAGCCAGCGCAGCGCGTCTGGGCTGAAGCGGTGCA
>JAYSYB010000253.1:0-1759 GCA_043716775.1 Rubrivivax sp. | reverse complement strand
ACAACTCGTTCATCTTCAGGCCGTCCGGATTGCGCTCGAGCTGTGCCATCAAATCGAAGCGCGGCAAGGTGGTGTCGAACTGCTCGCGCAACTGCCCGCGCACCTGCTTTTCAATCAGCTGCGTGCAGGTCAGCAGGCGCAGCCACAGGCGCAGCGCCTCGGGGTGTTCGCGGTGTCCTCGTGCTTCCATGTCCATGGTGTATTCCCGGTTGCTATTTAATTGATAGCTGGTTGTGTTTGCTGGATAAGGGCTCAGGCCTGTTTTTGTTTCGAAAGTTCGCGGTACAGCTGATCCCGGCCGCTGAGGTAGGGCTTGGGCCAGCTCACCGCCCGGCTCTGCAGCCTGGCTGCTTCATGCAGCGTCCAGGCCGCATCAGCCAGGTGCGGGCGCGCGATTGCGCACAGATCGGCACGGCCAGCCGCGATGATGCTGTTGACGTGGTCGACCTCGGAAATCGCCCCGACGGCAATCGTCTGGATGCCGACTTCGTTGCGGATGCGGTCGGCAAACGGTGTCTGGTACATGCGGCCATAGACCGGCTTGGCGGCGCGGGTGGTCTGGCCCGAGGACACGTCGATGAAGTCACAACCCGCCGCCTTGAACAGGCGCGCCATCACCACCGCATCGTCAGCGGTGTTGCCGCCGGGCGCCCAGTCGTGGGCCGAGATACGCACACTCATGGGCAGATGGGCCGGCCAGACCACGCGCACGGCACTGAACACCTCCAGCGGGTAGCGGCAGCGGTTTTCCAGGCTGCCGCCGTAGTTGTCCGTGCGCAGATTGGTCAGCGGGGTGATGAAGCTTGACAGCAAGTAACCGTGGGCACAATGCAGCTCCAGCCAGTCGAAGCCGGCTTGCGTTGCATACACGGCGGATTGCACAAATTGCGCTTTGACGCGGTCCATGTCCTCGCGGGTCATCGCGGTCGGCATGGCGTTGCCAGGGCCGTAAGACACCGCGCTGGCGGCCAGCAGAGGCCAGTTGCCGGAAGGCAGGGGCTCGTCGGGTGAGTCCCAGCCGACCTGGGTCGAGCCCTTCGGACCACTGTGCCCGAGCTGCATGCCCATGCGCACGCCTTCGCCCGATCGGTGCGCAAAATCGACAATACGCTTCCAGGACAGCATCTGTTCATGGCTCCACAGGCCCGGGCAGCCCGGCGTGATGCGGCCTTCGGGGCAAGGCGCGGTCATCTCGGCAAACACCATGGCTGCGCCGCCCAGCGCGCGCGCGCCCAGGTGCACCAGGTGAAAGTCCTGGGGCAAGCCGTCGATGGCGCTGTAGGTCGCCATGGGCGAGACCACGATGCGGTTTTTCAGCTGAAGCTCGCGCACTTTCAGCGGCAGCAGCATCGGTGGTGGCGCGGATGTGACCCCCACGCTTGTCGCTTCGCGTACTTCGCTGCCCCCCGAGGGGGCCGTCGCTTGCTCGGGGCGGCCCTTCGCGGCGCGGCCGGCATTGGCCAGCCACTGCTCGTAACCCTGCAACCACGTCGCATCGCGAACCCGCAGGTTTTCATGGCTGATGCGCTGGGAGCGGGTCAGCAGCGAGTAGAAAAATTGCTCTGCCTCCAGCCCGCTGTACCGCTCCACGTTTTCAAACCATTCGGTCGAGTTGCGCGCGGCGTTCTGGATCTTCAGCACTTCCACGGAGCGAACCGCTTCATAGGTCTCCAGCGCCCTGGCCGGTTCCGGCGTCTGCGCGAAGCAGCGGCTCAGCTCAATCGCATCTTCCAGCGCCAGCTTGGTACCGCTGCCGATC
>JAYSYB010000252.1:0-5603 GCA_043716775.1 Rubrivivax sp. | reverse complement strand
GCTTCTGGCTCACGCCAGCACAACGACGGCGATCAAGGCGCGGCTGAAGGCGCAGTTCGAAAGCCTCGACCCGGTGCGGTTGCTGCAAGATATTCGGGGGGCGTAGCAGACGTTGAGCGAGATCGCAGCGCATGGCGCGCCAAGCGGCGCTGCGCCAGCCAGATCGCCGGACGTTGACGCCTTCCTCAAAAGCCTGTCCACAGCGTGGAAGGACGGAAAGGCCCGACCCACGCATCGCAAGCGGCCCGGCGCCACGTACTGGTGGCGGACAAAGGTTGATCCGTTCGCCGACGCGTGGCCGCTTGTCGACGGCTGGCTGATTGCCGAGCCGTCCGCTTCGGCCAAGGAGTTGATGGACCGATTGGCAACGATATTCCCAGAAGCGTATGCCGGCAACGCGCAACTGCGAACGTTGCAACGCAGGGTCAAGGCTTGGCGCGCCGAGCGAGTGAAAGAAATGATCCTCGGCCGCCTGCGCAAGTCGACTGTCATGCCGGCCGAAGTGTGAAACAGCCGAGAAAAAAAGTCGCGGCTGACGGGGCCGGGCGCTTCGCGCCCGGCAGGCTATGGACATGTGGACGATGCGCCCGCGGCGCACCGGCTGCGACCGTGGACAACGCGCCGCTGCGCGGCCTGAGTTGCCCACCGCCGCAACCTTCGACCACATGCCCACAGCCTTCGACCATTGAATTGAAGAGGGAGAGAAGGAGCCGAAACGACAACCGGTCGCCGGGTAACATTCTTTCGTCAGGCAACACGTGTGTTCCTGAAAAGGTTGGGTGGTTGACGTGCGGGTTAAAACTCGAAAGCGCCGATGTCGAACAGGCCGTCCTGCTTGCGCGTGCGTACCGGCCCTGGCTGGGCTGTGGGCAGCGCCCAGGCGGGCAGGGCGCCCAGCCCGTCACCGGCATTGATCAGCGGCGAGCCCACGGCGGGCCGGTAGTCGTGCAAGGTGGCGTTCAGGAACATCGGCTGCTGGCTGGCGCCCAGGCTGCTGCCCCAGCCGTTGACCACGGCGCCGGTCAGGTGGCCGATCCAGTAGGCCATCGCGTTCGGGGGAACCCAGTTGCTGGCCAGCTTGGCCGTGCCCTGGCCCAGCGCCATCACCTGAACCTGCCCCGGCGTACCGGGGGTGACCGGGGTGGTCTGGAAGACGTTGTTCCTGACGTCGGCCACCGCGCCGGGCATGCTCAGGTTGAACAGGAAGACTTCCGGGTAGACGCCGTGGCCGGCATCGGCGGTCAGCACCTGGGTGTTGTTGTAGAAGAACAATGTGCCCTGGCGGTAGTGGGCGCCCTGGCCACTGTCGCCGCCGTAGGAGACCAGCGTGGTGCTATGGCCGGCCGCCGGTGTCTCGTCGAACAGGTTGCCGTAGACGTAGGTCTGCGCGTAGCCGGGGTCGAGATAGATCAGTGGCCCGCCGCCGGTGGAATCCATCAGGTTGAGGTGGATGCCGCAACTGGACGCGAAGGTGTTGTAGCGCACCACCAGCCCAGATGAACGGTCTTTTAGGCAGTCGCCAAAAGCACCCGGGCGCACATCGCCGAAATGGTTGTACTGGAAGGTAATGTCGCGCGCTTCGGTGTAGCTGTGGTGCTCTGAATATCCATTCGTCACACCATTGAGTGGCGCGTTGCCGTTGTTGAAGAACTGGTTGCCTTCAACCAGCACGTCTTGCGACAACTCGACCAGTGCGCCGTTCTTGGAATTCATGAACAGACCGTTGCCGCAGTTGTGCAGCAGGTTGTTCTTGATTACGACGTGCGCTGCCGCTTCGACATACAGACAGGAACCGAAGCTGCCGTAGGTGTCAGCCTGGCCGGTCTTGCCGTCGGCAAAGTCACCGCCGTTGGTGACGTTGCGGATGTCGAGGTTTTCGATCGCGATGTAACCCGCCGGACCGAAGTTGTAGTTGTAGCCCAGCTGCGGTCCCACCATCACCAAGCCCAGCCGGAAGAGCTGCCGGTTGCCGTTGTTGTCGTGGTACTGCAAAGAGCGCGCAGCCTGGCCCGGCAGCGTTTCAAGCTGGGTGGCGTGGCTGCCGTCGATGATGGGCCGCACCCCGGTTGCCGGGTCGGGCATGCCCAGCACGCGCATGAACTGGTTGGGCGCGCTGAGGGCTAGGTTGGTGCCGGCCGAGATCAGCATCATTTCCTGGTACGGCGCGTTGTTGGCCTTGGGGTAGATGCGCACCGTGTCGCAGCCGTGGAGCTGGCTCCACGGCAGCTGGCCCAGTGCGCTGTAACTCTGTCCCGGGCCGACGTCGAAATAGCGCACGGCCGCGCAGCCCGACTGGTCGGCAGCCAGGGTCGGCGTGGTGGCGCGCAACATCGTTGACGAACCCGGCGGCGGTGCGGGGGGTGGTACTGGCGGCACAGGCACGTTGGCCGAGATCACGAACAGCCGTGACCGCGTGTAGACCACGCCACCCACCGTGGCGCTGGCGGTGACGGTCACGTTGCCGGCCGGCGCCTGGGCCGGCACGCTCAGCAGTGTGTTGCCCAGCGCCGTGGCCACGGCCAGCGGGGTGACGTTCAGCAGGCTGTTGTCGCTGCTCACCACCGTGACGTGCACCGATGGGTCGGTGCTGCCATCGCCGGGGTTGAAGACGATCAGGGCGTACTCGGATGTGCCTGCGGCGCGCGGGTTGACGCTGTTGAATCCCACGGTCTTGGAAGAGAAGCCGATCGAGGGTGTGGCGGCAGTGGCCGGGGCTGCGGCCAGCAGTAGCAGGCTGATGAATGCCAGGCACAGCGAGGGAGAAGGTTTCATGGCGTCCTTGGGTCGAAAACAGGCAGGGTGGCGTCCGCTATCCTCTGCGGCTCGTTGCGGCCACTGTAGGGACGCAGCGCGCTGCGGTCGTCATGGATCCGTCTTGTTTTGGTCTTACCCGGGGGCTGGCGCTTGGAGACAGACGGCATTGCAACTCGCGCAACCGACGGCGTCCTGGTGTTTGGCAGTTTCTGCCTGGACGCCGAAAACGCCTATTTGAGCGAGGGCGGCCGGGCCCTGGATCTGGCGCCCAAACCCTTCGCCGTGCTGTGCCACCTGGCGCGCCGGCCGGGGCAGCTGGTCACCAAGGACGAGTTGCTGGACAGCGTGTGGGGCCACCGTTACGTCAGCGAATCGGTCATCAAGGCGGCGGTCAATCTGATCCGCGGCGTGTTGCGCGACAACCCCAGGCAACCGCGCTATCTGGAGACCGTGGCCCGGCGTGGCTACCGCTTTGTCGGCATGACAACGCCGGCCGCTGCAGCGTCTGCGAACGGGGCTGACACGGCTGCCGACATGGCGGCCGATCTTGGGTCCGCCACCAGGGCAAACGCTGCGGTGCCGCAGCCCGGCGGTTTGCACCTGATCGGCCGGCGCCAGGCGCTCTTTCAACTGGGCCAGCAACTGGCTGCCGCCGAGGCCGCGCAGCACCAGCTGGTGCTGATCGGCGGCGAGGCCGGCATCGGCAAGAGCACCCTGCTGCGTGGCTTGGCCGAGCAGGCCCGCAGCGCGCTCGCATTGCCGGCCTCGCGCGACGGCGCGGCCCCGGCCGGCGTGACGCGCTTTGCCGTGGCCTGGGGCCAATGCGTGGAACAAGGTGGCGGCGGTGAGCCCTACCTGCCGGTGCTGGACGCGCTGGATGAACTGGCGCGCGGCCCGGACGGCGCCACCTGGTTGGCGGCCCTGCGCCAGGCCGCACCCACTTGGCTGGCCCAGCTGCCGTGGCTGGCCGCGGCCGCCGACCAGCCGCTGCTGCAGCGTGAACTGGCGGCTGCCGCGCAAGACCGGATGTTGCGTGAATTTGGCGCGCTGCTGGACGCCGTCACGCCGGCCCGGCCGCTGCTGATGGTGATTGAGGATCTGCACTGGAGCGACCACGCCACGGTCAGCCTGCTGGACTACCTGGCACGCCGGCGCCGGCCGGCGCGCTGGATGGTGGCGGTCAGCTACCGCCCCAACGACATCACGCGCAGCGGGCACCCGGTGCAGGCCCTGCGCCAGGAACTGCGTCTGCACAGTCTGTGTCACGAACTGGCGCTGGAACCCTTCACCGAACAGGAGGTGGCCAGCTACCTCGACGCCCGACTGGCCCCCGGCAGCGCTGCGCCGCGTGCGGCGCTGGCGCAGGCCCTGCACCGCCACACCGAAGGTCTGCCGCTTTTCCTGGCCAATGTGGTCGATGACCTGCAACGCAACGACGAAAGAGAGGGTGACGACGCCGCCTGGCAGGACCCGGCCGCCGCACTGGCGCGGCTGCACCTGCCGGCCACCGTGGTGGGCGTGATCGAGCGGCAGATCAGCCGCATGCCCGCCGTGCTGTGCCAGTTGCTGGAGGCCGCCAGTGTGGCCGGCCAGGAATTCAACCACTGCCTGCTGGCGGCGCTGCAGGACGAGCCGGCCGAAGCCGTGCGCGGCCAATGCGACGGCCTGGTGCGCCGCGCCGAATGGCTGCGCGAAGCCGGGCTGGCAAGCCTGCCCGCCGGCGCACTGGCCAGCCGCTACCGCTTCCGGCATGCTCTGTACCGGCGCGTGTTCTACGAGCGCATCATGCCCGCCCGCCGGGTGCAACTGCACCTGCGTGCGGCGCACTCCTTGCAGACGCTGCCGGGTGAACTGGGCGAGTGTTCGGCCGCCGAATTGGCGCAGCATTTCGAAGGCGCGCGCGATACCGCCGCCGCGTCGGGTGCCGCGCTGCCGGTGGTGGCCCACGAAGCGCTGGTCTGGCGCCTGCGCGCGGCCCGCGCGGCGGCGGCCGTGCATGCGCCAGCCGACGCGCTGGCGCACTTCACGCTGGCTCTGCAGGCCGGCCCCGACGATGCAGAGCGGGTGCGCATCCTGAGCGAATGCGCGGCCTTGCAGCAGCGGCTGGGTGCCGGCGCCCTGGCGCTGGCCCGCAGTGCCGAAGCGCTGGCCCGGGTGCGCTTGCTGGACGACCTGGCGCTGCGGCAGGCGGTGATGCTGCAGCACGCGCAACTCAGCCAGCTCAACGACAAACAGCAAGACGCCATCGGCAGCGCGGACGAACTGCTGGCCAGCGCGGCCGCGCTCAGCGCGGAACAGCGGGCCCACGCGCTGATCGTTAAGGCCGACGCCTTCGAATGCCTGGGCCTGCGGCAGCAGGCCGACGACACCGCCGCGGCGGCCTGGAACTGCCTGCCGCCCGACGCCGAAGCGGCCCGCGCCAAGCACCTGGCCAGCCGCGCGGCGGCGTTGTTCCATCGCGGTGAATTTGCCGAAGGCCTGCCGCTCATCGAGGCGGCCTTCCAGCTCTACGAACACGTCGGCGACGCGATCGGCGCAGCCGCGATGCGCACCGTGAGGGGCATCTTCGCCTTGTCGCTGGGACAACTGGAAGACGCAGAAACGGCCTTGCAGGACGCCCGCGCCCGCACCCGCGCCATCCACGACGTGCCGGGGCAGCGCCGCGCCCTGCTGAACCTGGTGAAGTTGCGTACCGACCGTGGTGATGCCGAGAGTTCACTGGCCCTGCTGGACGAAGGCTGGCAGCTGTCGCCCGGCTTCGAAAGCCCGGTCGCGGAATGCGCTTTTCTGAGTGCCTTCTACTACTGCAACTACCTGCGTGGCCATCTGGGCCTGGCGCTGCAAGACGC
>JAYSYB010000251.1:0-1769 GCA_043716775.1 Rubrivivax sp. | reverse complement strand
CCTCGAAGCGCGCGAACAGGTAGCGCAGCACGGCCAGCGCAGCCGCCTTGCTGTGCATCAGCTCTTCCATCTCGAAGCACTGCACGTCCGCGAAACCGAGCCGGTCATGGTCGGCATCGAGCAGCTTTCCGTGTGCCCCACCGAGCACATAGGGTTGCAGGGCTTGCCGCAGCGCGTTCGATTGCAGCAGCACAGACAAACCGGTCATGGTGCGCTGGTCAAGCGGCGCGCTGGCGAGACTGTTCAGTGCCGACCACACGGCGTCCTTCACGTCTGGCCCAACGGCCACGCCTTCGTGAATCAAACGTCCTTCGACCCACTCGGCCGCCCAGGTGCGGTAGCTGTCCTGGTCGATGCGGGCCAGTGGCTGGAAGGCGATAGCACCATCCGCGCCCAAGTCGTAGTGCTCGCCACCGAGTCCGAGCACGGTGGCGCGAATCGAACGCCCCATGTCGAACGCGAAGATGCGCGAACCGGCATAGCGGCGGAACTGCATGGCCAAAGTGGCGAGCAGCACCGACTTGCCCATTCCGATGGGGCCGACCACCAGCGTGTTGCCCACGTCGCCGATGTGCGTGACCAGCCGGAACGGCGTCGCGCCATCGGTGCGGGTCACGATCAGCGGTGGGCCGTCAAGATGCGCATTGCGTTCTTGACCAGCCCACACTGCCGACACCGGCAGCATGTGGGCTAGATTCAAGGTCGAGACAATGGGCTGGCGCACGTTAGCGTAGGCGTGCCCCGGAATCGACGACAGCCAGGCATCGACCGCGTTCAAGGTTTCGGGGATCGTCACGAAGCCGCGGCCCTGGATAGTCCGCTCCACCGCGCGCAACTTTTCGTCAGCGGCCGTCGCATCGATATCGAGTACCGTCACGGTGGCGGTGACATAGCCGAACGACACCTGGTCACTGCCCAGTTCCTGCAATGCTGCATCGGCATCCGCTGCCTTGTTCGAGGCATCGGAATCCACCAGCGGGCTTTCCTGTTGAAAGATGGTTTCGCGTAGCAGCGCGACGATGTTCTTGCGTTTGGAGAACCACTGGCGGCGCAGCCGCGTCAGTTCTTTCTCCGCCTCGGCTTTGTCCAAGCACAGGAAACGGGTGCTCCAGCGGTAGGCAAAGCCCAGGCGGTTGAGGTCGTCGAGCAGGCCAGGCCAGGTCGAGGTCGGGAAACCGCGCACCGACGCCACGCGCAGGTGCTGGTTCCCGAGCATCGGTGCCAGCCCGCCCGTCAGCGGTTCGTCGGCCAGCAGCGCATCCAGGTGCATCGGCACTTCTGGCACGGCCACCGAATGGCGGCGTGTGGATACGCAGGCATGCAGGTAGGTCAAGGTCTGGCCATCGTCAAGCCAGGCGATCTCCGGCATGACCCCTTCGAGCAAACCGAAAAAGCGTTCGGTCTCCGAGACGAAACCCTCCAGCCGTTCTCGCCAGTCCACGCCTTCAACCTTGC
Source organism: Rubrivivax sp. (assembly GCA_043716775.1). Classification (GTDB taxonomy): domain Bacteria; phylum Pseudomonadota; class Gammaproteobacteria; order Burkholderiales; family Burkholderiaceae_C; genus Rubrivivax. Next base: position 314 of record JAYSYB010000251.1, on the reverse strand, counting down.
TGTTCTCATACAGCAGCTTGGCGGCGCGGGCCGTTGATTCCTCGGGCGGCAGGTAGAGCAGCGTCAGGTGGTACGTGCTCTCGAAGTGGCTATCGGTTTCCTCAAAAACGGCGCGCCGCTCTTCATCGACCAGCCACGACAGCGGCTCGGGAAATACCGACACAGGGTAGTCGGCCGCTTCGCGCCGTTCGGCCTCGACAAACAAGGCCCAGCCCGACCCCAATCGGCGCAGCGCATTGTTCAGCCGTGCCGACGTGGCCACCAGTTCGCCCTGCGTCGCGCTGTCCAGGTCCGGCCCCCTGAAACGCGCCGTG
>JAYSYB010000026.1:0-7810 GCA_043716775.1 Rubrivivax sp. | reverse complement strand
CAAGTCCGCCTGCGCGGGCTTGGACGGCACCCAGGCCGGCCGTCTCGCGGCTGGCGCTCAGTACCTTCGGAACGGCCGTGCGGTACTGAGATGAACCTGGCTGCGGCCAGCCGAGCCTTGCTGGCAGGCAACTTCGCCATCGGCTGCGGCGTGATGGTGGTGGCGGGCTCGCTGAACGATCTGGTGGCTTCGCTGCAGGTGTCCGTGGCATTGGGCGGGCAGCTCATCAGTATCGCGGCCGTCGCGATGGCTGTGGGTGCACCGCTGCTGGCGGTGTGGTGGGGCCACGCAGACCGCCGCCTGCTGCTGACGCTGGCACTGCTGTGGTATGCAGCGGGCCACCTCATCAGCGCCTGCATGCCCAGCTACGCCACATTGCTGCCGGTGCGCGCGCTGGCGGTGCTGGGCGCGGCGGTCTTCACCCCGCAGGCGGCAGCCGCCATCAACGTGATGGCGGCCCCGGCTGAACGCGGGCGCGCCATGACCTTCATCTTCCTGGGCTGGGCCAGCAGTTCCGTCATCGGCATGCCGCTGCACGCCTGGATCGGCGAGAGCTTCGGCTGGCGTTGGGCCTTCGGCTTGGTGGCGCTGCTCAGCGCCGCTGCGGCGCTGGCCGTTTGGCGCACGGTGCCTTCTGGCGTGCGCCCGCCGCCGCTGTCTCTGCGCGGCTGGGGAACGGTGCTGACCAACCCGCTGCTGATGGGCCTGGTAGCGGTAACGGTGCTCAGCGGCGCCGGCCAGTTCACCCTCTTTTCCTACATGGCGCCCTACTACCGCCAGGTGCTGGGCGCGGGTGCCGAAGGCGTGAGCCTTCTCTTTCTGTGGTTTGGCGCATTCGGGCTGCTGGGCAACATCATGTTGACGCGCTGGATCACGCGCCTGGGCGCCGCGCGGTGCGTGGAACTGAGCCTGGTGCTGATCATCCTCAGCTTCCTGGCCTGGCCGTGGGCGCTGGGCATCGCGAGCATGGCGGTGGTAGTGGTGCCGTGGGCACTGGGCGTGTTCTCGGCCAATTCGGCACAGCAGGCCCGCCTGTCGGCCAGTGCACCGGCCTTTGCGCCTGCGCTGCTGGCGCTGAACACATCGGCCATCTACCTGGGGCAGGCCGTGGGTGCAGCAACGGGTGGCGCGATGATCGCGACCACGGGCTTTGGCGTGCTGCACCAGGTGGCACTGGCCTTCACCCTGCTGGCGCTGGTCCTGAGCGTGTGGCTGGGTTTGCGCATACGCAATGGGGTGGTGCTTGGCTGAGCCTTCCGCCATGTCGGCGGCCACGCTGCGGCCGGCCACGCCCATGGCCATGTTCAGCGCCTTCAACCGGCTCGCGCTGCAGGGCTTTGGCGGCGTGCTGCCGGTGGCGCAGCGTGAACTGGTGGACCGGCTGCACTGGCTGACGCCGCAGCAGTTTCTGGAACTGCTGTCGCTGTCGCAGGTGCTGCCAGGGCCGAACATCATCAACCTAGGTCTGATCCTGGGCGACCGCTTCTTCGGCTGGCGCGGTGCTGTCGCCGCCACGGCCGGGCTGTTGCTGGCACCCACCGGCATCGTCTTGCTGCTGGCGCTGTCGGCCGCCCAGTTGCGTGACGTGCCGCAGGTGGCAGGCGCGCTGCGCGGCATGGGTGTGGTGGCTGCGGGGCTGGTGCTCAGCACCGCCATCAAGCTGGCGCCGGGTTTGCGCCGTCATGTGCTGGGCCTGCCGACGGCCGCCGCGCTGGTGCTGCTGACAGCCACGGCCGTGGGCCTCTTGCGCTGGCCGCTGGTGGCCGTAGTGCTGGGCCTCGGCATGGTGTCGGTAGCGCTGGCGTGGTGGCGCAGCGCAGGATGAACACGCTTCTGCACACCGTGTTTTGGGGCCCGCTGCACATCGGTGCGGCCGACTGGTGGCAGCTGTTCCTTCACTTCACCGCGCTGTCGCTGCTGGCCGTGGGCGGCGCCATCACCACGGTGCCCGACATGCAGCGCTTCGTGGTCGGTGACCAGCGTTGGCTCAGCGACGCGCAGTTCAACGACTGCATCGCACTCGGGCAGGCCGCGCCAGGGCCGAACGTGCTGTTCGTGGCCGTCATCGGATTCAGCATTGGCGGCCTCGCGGGCGTGCTGGCCACGCTGGCCGGCACGCTCCTGCCGTCGGCGACGCTCGCCCTGACCGCGTCGCGTTGGGGCCAGCGCAACGCGCAGTCGCGCGGCCTGCGGGCTTTCACTGCGGGCCTGACGCCGTTGACCGTCGGCCTGCTGCTGGCGACGGGCTGGATCCTGTTGCAGCCGGTGGGCCTGAGCGTGGGCGCGGTGGTGCTGGTGATGGGCACGCTGTGGCTGATGCTGCGCACCCGCTGCAGCCCGCTGTGGGCCATGGCCGCAGGCGCGGTGGCCGGTGTGTTGGGCTGGGTGTGATGGGCTGGGTGTGATGGGTGGGTGTGATGGGGTGTAGGTGGGGCTGGGTGTGATGAACCATGCGTGACGGGCTGAAACACAGGGCCGCCGCTGCATCCATCCGCAGGCGCCACACGTAGGCAGAGCATGCCCGCACAGACCCTTTCAGCGCCCGCACGCCGCGCGCCTCTTCGCAGCTGGACAGGCTGGTTGGCCCTGGTGGCCACCACCATCTTGCTGGCCTACGGCGCCGTCATCGCGCTGCTGGCATGGAAGCAGGAAGCGCTGCTGTTCCAGCCGCAGACACTGCCTGCCGACTACCGCTTCACGGCCGACGCCGACGTGCAGGAAAGCTGGGTGGATGTGCCCGGCGCGCGCCTGAACGCACTGCACCTGCGGCTGCCCAAGCCCGACGGCGTGGTCTTCTTCCTGCACGGCAACGGCGGCAATCTGGCCGACTGGTTTGTCAATCTCGACTTCTATCGGCGCCTGAACCTCGATCTGTACATGGTCGACTACCGCGGCTATGGCAAGAGCAGCGGCCACATCGAAAGCCAGGCCCAGCTCATGGCCGACGTGCGCACTGCATGGCTCGGCATCGCGCCGCGCTACGCGGGCCTGCGGCGCGTGTTTTTCGGCCGCTCACTCGGCACGGGCCTGGCCGCTGAACTGGCGGCCGGTCTGTCAGCCGACATGGCAGCTGACATGCAGCCGGACTTGACCGTGCTGGCGTCTCCCTACACCAGCATGGCGGCGCTGGCCCAGGAACACTACCCGTGGGTGCCGGCAGCCGTGCTGCGTTATCCGCTGCGCACCGACGAAGCCTTGCCACGCGTGCACGGCAGCGTGCTGCTGCTGCATGGCGAACGCGACACCCTGATTTCACCTGTGCACAGCCAGCGCCTGCTGGGTGTGGCGCCGTCAGCGCGGCTTGTCACCATCCCCGGCGCGGCGCACAACGACCTGCAGCGTTTCCCCACCTACAGCGACGCGTTGGCCTACGCGATGCAGCCCGCGCGCTAGAAGCGCGTGCGGCGCCTCAGCCGCGACGCTGGCGCAGCGCTTCAAACAAGCACACCCCTGCCGCCACGCTGACGTTCAGGCTTTCCACCGCGCCCTGCATCGGGATGCGCACCAGGTCGTCGCAGCTCTTCTTCGTCAACTGCCGCAGCCCCGGCCCTTCAGCGCCCAGCACCAACGCCACCGGGCCCCGCAGGTCCAGGTCGTAGAGCGTTTTCTCGGCGTCTTCGCTGGTACCGATGACGCGGATGTCGCGGTCCTTGAGCTCGCCCAGTGTTCTCGCCAGGTTGGTCACCATCAAGTAGGGCACGGTCTCGGCCGCTCCACTGGCCACCTTGGCCACGGTGGCGTTGAGGCCCACGGCGTGGTCTTTAGGCGCCACCACCGCGTGCGCGCCGGCACCGTCGGCCACACGCAGGCAGGCGCCCAGGTTGTGCGGGTCGGTGACGCCGTCCAGCACCAGCACCAGCGGCGGGCCTTCCACATCGTCCAGCACATCGTCCAGCGAATGGCGCGCCGGCAGGGCCGACACGCGCGCCACCACGCCCTGGTGCCGTGTGCCGCCGGCCATCGCGGCCAGGCGGTCGCCGTCGCTGTCCACCACCTTCGCGCCGGCTTCTTGGGCGCGCTGCACAAACTGGCGCATGCGGGCGTCACGGCGGGTGCTGTCCACATGGATTTCAGCAATCGACGCAGGCGCCGTTTTCAGGCGCACGGTGACGGCATGGAAGCCGAAGAGGATCTTGGAGCTCATCGGTTGATCGTAGCCCGTGCAGCGGCGCGTCCACTCTGCTGCGGATGCGGCGGGGCGCGTCCACCTCTATGGTCCGCCGCCTGCCACTTTGAAAGCCCCGCATGCCCGCATCGACCCGCACCTTGACTCGTTATTCGTTCAGCCTGGGTTTGTGGCTGCTGGCAGGCGGCGCTTCGGCCTCCAATTGGTGCCGCAACCCGGGCGGTGGCGCCGCTGACAACTTCGGCGCACACGAAGACAGCTACGCACTGGTAAACCAGATGAACAACAAGGCCTGGGCGGGCCGCGACGAAGTTGCGCTGCGCGGCCGCTTTTCTTTCAAGTACACGGTGTGTGGCACGCGTTACGTGAACCGCGCAACCCGCGTCAAGAAAGGCACGGAGGACTCCGCCACGCAACGGCTGCGCGCCACCGACGCAGAAGAGGCTGGCGAGCATGCCGAACTGTTCCTGTCCTACAGCGGCGAGTTCGACTTCTACGCGGGCACTCGGCCGTCAGGGCCCGTCATCAACCGCCTGAACAACCCGGCCCTGAACCTGCGCATTCCGCTCAAGTGGGTGTACGAACGCGCAAACAGCGTGGACGACAACATCACCGTCAGTCTGGAGCATCGCTCCAACGGCCAGACCACCGAAGCCAGCAGCGACAGGGGCATCGAACGCGCGCAAAGAGCGTACGACCAGCTCGACCGCGCCTACTTCGACACCTTGAGCCGGGGCGCCAATTTCATCGGCTTGGCCGTCAAGGCCAACAACCCGCTGGGCATCGACGAGAACCTGGACCTGGGCCTGAAGCTGCGGCTCTACCTGAACCAGGACTCCGACGTGCGCTGGGGTCCGTTCCTGGGCCAGCGCCGCACCATCAAGGACTACGACTTGCTGCAGACCACTGCCGCCTGGCAGCTGCCGTGGGGCTGGGTCGATCTGTCTTGGCGCGTTGGCGCGGCCGGTATCAAGGCCTCTTCGCTGACGGTGGGCTACCAAGTGCCCAGCAAGACCATCCCGCTCTACATCCGCTACCACGCGGGGCGCATGAACACCCTGTCCAACTACACGCAGCGCCAGGACTCCATCGGCATCGGCTTGCGCTTTGCCAGGCCCTTTCAGGACTAACCCGCCCTTACCACCAGCCCAGACCACGCCCGGCCATCAGCGCACCGATCATCACCGGCTGGTGCAGCATGTAGAAGCTCAAGGACCAGCGCCCCAGCACGGCCAGCGGCTGCAGCGCGGCCGGCAGCGGCGCACTGAGCACCGCGTGCCTGTGCCGCAGCAGCCACTGCCCGGCCACCAGGCCCCACAACATGACGCCCAGCCAGGGCAGCACCGGCACAAAGTCTTCGGTGAACGGGACGCGCGTGCCCAGGCCGATCCAGCTCAGCGCGGGGTGGTCGAAGAGTGGAAGCTTCACCACACGGGGCAACACCACGCACAGCGCGCCCAGGGGCAAGAGCCACGCGCGCAGCGGTGCCGCCAGCCGGCACAGGAGCAGCATCACTGCGACGCCGTGCAGCACGCCAAAGAAAATCCATGTGCGCGGGAACATCAGGGCCGACCCCGCACTGACCAGCACCGCGCAGACCGCCACCTGCGCCCAGCGCCGCCAGAACGCGGGCGCAAACCGTGGCCCGCCCTCCAGTGCGTGCAGCGCCACGGCCTGGGACAGGCCAGCGCAGAAAACGAAGAGGCTGACAATGCAGATGCGCTGGGTCGTCCACAGCGCATCGCGGTGGAAGTTGTGCGGCGGCTGCAGCAGGCCGAAGTAGTTCAGGTCGAAGCCAAAGTGAAAAGCCGCCATCCACACGATGGCCACGGCGCGCAGCGCGTCCAGGCGATCAAATCGTTCACCCTTCATGCGGTCTTCTCGTACACGTCGGTGAAGCGCTGCCCGTCCCACGCATACAGCAGGTAGGCCGCGTGCAGGCAGCCGCTGGCGCCGCGCGGCTTGAAGAGGCCCACGCACTGGCCGCGCGCGTGGCGCACGCTGCGGTACACCACGCCGGCCGAGCATGCCGCACGCAACTGTGCGCCAAGCGCTTGCGCGGGGCCGTAGTCGTTGGGGTCGTAAACCGCCGCCGGCACGCTGCCGGGCGGGCGCAGGTCGTGCAGGCGGGCGTCGATGGTCACCGCGTACAGCCGCATCGGCAAGTGGGTGGCTGGCTGCGCCGTGGCGGCGAGGAAGCGGCCATGGTGGTAGCGCGTTTCTGCCACCGCAGTGGCGCGTTCATGCGCGGCGTAGAAGACACCGTAGTGGCCGGCCGAGAAGCGGCTGCCCAGCACATTGAGGTGCGTGAAGGCGGCCATGACAGGACCACTGCCAGGGCCGTAGATGCGGTCTTCGCGGGCGACGCGTTCGACCTGGCCCAGTTCGTCGCGCGCCCGTTCGTTGCTCATCGCTTCCAGCGCGTAGAGGGCATTGAAATCGGCTGCGTCGGCAACGCGGTCGAAGAGGTTGATGGCCGGGTAGCGCGTGGGCACGATGCGGCAGCCCTGCTGCCAGCGCACGCGCCGGACCCTGCCGCCTTCGTCGTCTGTACCTGCCGGTGAATGCATAGGCACCGGCACCGCAGCGCTCAGGACCAGCCCCCGCCCCGCACCCCATCCAGGTAACGCCGCACCAGGTTCAGGTCACTCACATTGCCGGCCAGCATGCGTGCCAGCGCGGTGCCGCCGCCAAAGGGCGCGGCGGTGTTGGGCTGGCGCAGCCAGGTGTCGGCAGCCGCGGCATCGGGCAACAGAATTTGCAGACTCTTGTAGATGCCCAGGATGTTGGACAGGCGCTCCAGCGTGTCGCGCGGCAGAGCTGCTTTTTCAGGCTGCTTGCGCCAGGCGAAGAACGTCGAGCGCGGTGGCTCCCCCAGCAGCTTGAGCTGCTCATCCACACTGAGTTCCCAAGCCTGCGCGATGTGCACGAAAGCCCGCAGGCCGGCTGCAGACATCTGCGCCGGCGAAACCGACGCGGCCCTTTCTGGGCTCAGGACAGCATTCATGGGATGGAATCCGAGGCTGGATGATTTTTAATCTTAGTCCAACATCGAACTATTCACCAATGGCGCCCGGAGGGCGCCATTGGCGAAGCTGTCAACGCTTCGGCGGGCCGCCGCGCGATGGCGCCGGGCGGCCACCGGGCCGGCCACCGCCACCGCCACCGCCACCGCCACCACCCGCGCGTGCGCCTGGGCCGGACGGGCGGCCACCGCCGCCACCACCGCCGGGCCGGCCGCCGCCAGAGCGTGCACCACCACCACCGCCCCCCGGCCTGCCGCCACCGCCGCCATGGCGCTGCGTGCCGCCAATGCCAATGGTCATTCGGCCCAGCACGATCGGCTCGGCCTTCTCACCCATCGGCGGCTCAAAGCCGGGCACCGTTTCGCGCGGGATGCTGCGCTTGATGAGCCGCTCGATGTCCTTCACGAACACTTCTTCGTCCAGGCAGACGAGTGATATCGCCTCGCCCGTGGCGCCCGCGCGGCCGGTGCGGCCGATGCGGTGCACGTAGTCCTCGGGCACGTTGGGCATCTCGAAGTTCACGACGTGCGGCAGCTGGTCGATGTCGATGCCACGCGCCGCGATGTCGGTGGCCACCAGCACTTGCAGGTCATTCGTCTTGAAGTCGGCCAGCGCCTTGGTGCGCGCGGTCTGGCTCTTGTTGCCGTGGATCGCCATG
>JAYSYB010000250.1:0-5616 GCA_043716775.1 Rubrivivax sp. | reverse complement strand
GTGCAGTGTTTCACGCCTTTCAGCCCAGCCCCCAAGTAGCGTTCGCCCGTCAGCGGGCGGGCTCATTCTCAGTCACGGTGAACATGCCAACATCGTTGTTGGCCTTGACCTTGACCTCATCACAGCCGATGACTAACCGATGACTTCGGGCCACACCGTGTGGTACCACTGCCCTGCCGGCCTGTCGATGCGTTCGTAGGTGTGCGCACCGAAGAAGTCGCGCTGCGCCTGCAGCAGGTTGGCGGGCAGCCGCGCGCTGCGGTAGCTGTCGTAGTAAGCCAGTGATGCGCTCATTGCCGGCACGGGGATGCCGTGGCACACGGCCACGGCCACCACGTCGCGCCAGGCCTGCTGGCTCTTGCCCAGCACGCCCTGGAAAAACGGCGCCAGCATCAGATTGGTCAGTGCCGGGTCGGCACGGTAGGCCTCGGTGATGCGGCCCAGGAAACGCGCGCGAATGATGCAGCCACCGCGCCAGATACCGGCAATGCCGCCCAGGTCCAGCGCCCAGCCCTTTTTCTCGCTCATGGTGTGCATCAAGTCCAGGCCCTGCGCGTAGCTGATGACCTTGGACGCATAGAGCGCGTCGTGCACCTTCGGCAGCAGGTCTTTGGCTGCCGTGCTGAGCTTGCCCGATGGCCCGTGCAGCAGGCGGCTGGCGGCCACGCGCGCGGCCTTCATCGACGACAACACGCGCGCTTCCACCGCGGCGTTGATGGTGCTGATGACGACGGCGTTTTCGGCCGCGTTCATCAGCGTCCACTGGCCGGTGCCCTTCTGACCGGCCTTGTCGAGAATCACGTCCAGCACGGGTTGCACTGTCTCGGGGTCCCGCTGGCGCAGGATCTTGGCGGTGATCTGGATCAGGTAGCTCTGCAGTTCACCGTCGTTCCAGCCGTCGAAGACATCGGCCATCTCGTCACTGCCCATGCCGGTGGCTTTCAGCAGCGCATAGGCTTCGCAGATCAGCTGCATGTCACCGTATTCGATGCCGTTGTGCACCATCTTCACGTAGTGCCCGGCGCCGCCAGGGCCGATGTGCATCACGCAAGGCTGGCCATCCACGCGCGCCGCAATGCTTTCGAAGATGGGCTTCATCACCGCCCAGGTGCTGGCCGGGCCGCCAGGCATGATCGACGGGCCCTTGCGCGCGCCTTCTTCACCGCCAGACACACCGGCGCCAATGAAGCGCAGCCCCAGCGGCGTCAACCAGGCGTCGCGCCTTTCGGTGTCGGTGTAGAGACTGTTGCCGCCGTCGATGACGATGTCGTCCTTGTCCAGCAGCGGCAGCAGCTGTTCAATGACCGCGTCCACCGCCGCGCCGGCCTTGACCATCAACATGATCTTGCGCGGGCGTTCCAGACTGGCGACGAATTCGGCGATCGTTTGCGCGGCAAAGAGTCGCTTGCCCGGGTGCGCCGCCATGAAGGCTTGCGTGACACCGGTGCTGCGGTTGAACACGCTGACGGCAAAGCCACGGCTTTCGACGTTGAGCACCAGGTTCTGGCCCATGACGGCCAGGCCGATCAGGCCGAATGGGTTGTTCATCGGGGGCTTTCTCAGCAGGACACAGTGGGCATTGTGACTGTCAGAAACTCTCCGCCGATCAGGCCAGTTCGTGCCCGATGCTCGCCTGCCAGACGCGGTACCAGTCTTCACGGCTGACGTTGATGTTCAGAGCCTCCACGGCTTCTTGCAAGGCCGCCAGCCGCCGCGACCCGGTGATGGGCCAGGGCCTTGAGGGGTGGCGCAAGATCCAGGCGTACGCCATCGTTGCCACGGACACGCCCTGCTGCGCACCCAGTTCCGCCAGCACCGCATGCACCCGCTGCACCTGGTCGTCCCGGCCGCTGAAGAGGCGGCCTTGCGCCAGGGGCGACCAGACCATCGGCCGCATCCCAAGATCCACGCATTGCTCCAGGGTGCCGTCGGCCAGGGCCTGCATCTGCAGCGGCGAAAACTCGATCTGCTGCGTGGCAATGGGGTGGCGCTTGCGCAGCATGGCCACTTGACCCGGCGTGTGGTTGGAGACGCCGAAGTGCAGCACCTTGCCGGCCGCCAGCAGGTGGCGGAAGGTGTCGGCCAACTCGTCGGGGTCCATCAACAGATCGGGCCGGTGCATCAGCAGCAGGTCGATGTGGTCGGTGCGCAGCGCGCGCAATGACGAATTGACGCTGGCCGTTACGTGCGAACGTGAGCTGTCGTAGGACTTGACGCGGTGCGCTGGCCGCTGGTCGTGGACCAGCTTGATGCCGCACTTGGTGACGATCTGCATGCGCTGCCGCAGGCCCGGCGCAGCGGCCAGTGCATCGCCGAAGAGCGCCTCGACGCGGTAACCGCCGTAGATATCGGCGTGGTCGAAACTCGTGATGCCCAGGGCCAGCGCCTCTTCGATCCAGCGCACGGTGGCGGCCGTGTCCATGCCCCATTCGTGCAGCCGCCACAGTCCGGCGACGACGGGTGAAAGCTGCAGCGCGGCTGGTTTCATGCGGGCGTGTGGGTGGTCAAGCCCGCAGAGTAGCGCTTTGCTTCAGGTTGCCCGCCGGGCAGGCCAGAGTTTCCGCGCCGACACCGCCGACACTGCCGACACGGGGCAGTTCGCGGGGTCGCAACCGATCTTCGCCGCCGCGCCAGCGCGGATGGTTTAGCGACCCCGTCTGCGGTGGCATCGGGCGCCCGCTCAAGCTTGTGCGCAAGCAGCGGCCACGGTAAAAAAACAGCGACCAATGGCCAACACAAAGCTTCAATGCACGCCACAGCCACACGGTTGCTCCTCAGCGCAGGCCCAGCAGCCGCAGTGCCAGTTGATGCACACGGCTGCGCGAGTCGGCAAGCCGGTTGAGCAACGTGAAGTGGTTGCTGCCCGGAACCGTTTCGCACACCGGCACCGCCGTGGGGCCCCAAACGTCGCGGATCAGGGTGTTCTGGCGCAGGAACTCGTCGCTTTCGTCCAGGCCCACTGCCGCGTAGAGCTTGGCACCCTTGGGCCGCGGGAAGAAGGCGGGGCTCAGGCGCGCAACCGACGAGGGCGAGAGCTGCAAATCGGCCTGCAACATCGGCGTGTGGCGCAGCGGCTCCAGGTCGTACAGGCCCGACAGTGCCAGCGCGCCGGCCACCGGCTGCGCTGGCAAATCGTCCGCCAGCTCCTTCCAGCGGCAGCACAACAGCATCGCCGCCAGGTGACCACCGGCCGAATGGCCCACCAACGCGATGCGCGACGGGTTGCCGCCAAAACGGCCCGCGTTGCGCCAAACCCAGGCCACTGCAGCGGCCATTTGCAGCGTGATGTGTTCGATACGGACCGCCGGGCACAGGGCGTAGTTCGGCACCACCACCGCCGCACCGTCGGCATTGAAGGACGGCGCGACGAAAGAGTGGTCGGCCTTGTCCAGCGCCCGCCAGTAGCCGCCGTGAATGAACACCAGCACCGGGGCATTCGGCTGTGGGGCGGGAAAGATATCGAGCGTCTCCCCTGCGCCGTCGCCATAGCGCACGTCCAACTGTGCGGCGGCCGCACCACTGCGCGCCAGTGCCGAGGCCTGCGCCCAGCCTGCCATCACGTCCGCGTGGTCGGGCACACGGGCGCGGTTGTTGTACTGGGCATCCAGCCAGGTGGGGTCAAGGCGCGGTTGCATGGGCGGGCTCCGGACAGGTGTTGAGGTGCAGGCGGCTTGCCCGCAAGGCGCGGCATATTACTAAGACGGCAGGCCGCAGGGCGCAGCCTGTTATGCGCGGACCGGTACCCCGCCCAAAACGCAGTGCTAAACTTTCGTCACGTGTGGGGGGGTAGCTCAGCTGGGAGAGCGTCGCGTTCGCAATGCGAAGGTCGGGAGTTCGATCCTCCTCCTCTCCACCACCGATGTCCGCGTGTCCGCCACCTTCAGCACACCATCGCGTTGATGGCTGAAGAGCTCGCCGCGCTGCGTGTCCGGGACAGTACCCGGGCTCGCGCTACCCCACGCCCGACCAGCAATCGCAACGGCAGCAACGCAACTACCGCGATGAGTCACGCGACCAGGATGCGCAGCCGCAGCGCGACGACACGGCCCGCAGAACCCGGCCCCCAGGCGGCCCGGCCTCAGGTCAGCAGGCCCGCCCGCACCGATCCGGGTCGTGGCAATGACGGTCCCCCACAGGAAAGCCGGCGTCGGCCTAAAAAAACCGCGGCAGGGACGACGACCAAGGCAGTGGCAAAAGTGGTGGCCGAGGCGGCAACCCCAAGCGGCAGCCCGGGGCTGTGCATCACGCCATCTTCACCGCCGTGCCGCTGACGGCCACCAGCATCATGCCGTTGGCCTCACCCATCACGGCATAGTCGAAGTCCAGCCCGACCACGCCCGTCGCGCCCATTTCCTTGGCGGCGTCGATCATGTCTTCCAGCGCGGCGTCGCGTGCTCCGGCCAGCGCCCTTTCGTAGCCGCCGGCGCGGCCGCCCACCACGTCGCGCACGCTGGAAAACATGTCGCGGAAAATGTTGGCGCCGATGATGGCTTCGCCGTTGACCACGCCCAAGTACTGGGCAATGCGGGGGGCGCCGCCAGTTGTGCCTGTTGCGCCCGCTGCGCCCGCTGCGCCCGCTGCGCCCGCTGCATCACCCTGCGGCACGACGGTGGCCAAAAAAAAGCTGTTGTCCTTCTTTGAAAACCAGCCCATGACGGACTCCCGGTTGTTGGCTTGGATGGGGCGCACGATAGCGGCATCCCGGCATTTCCCCAGCGTGTCCGCAGCGGTCCCCGGTGCTAAGCTGGCCAGGCCGCTGCACCAGCGCGAAGTCACGGAGACACACCATGCCCGGCCTGCTTTCCAACGTCGATCCCGACGGCCTGCTCGAATACTCGGTGGTCTATACCGACCGCGCGCTCAATCACATGTCGGCCAAGTTCCAGGGCGTGATGCGCGATATCTCCGGCGTGCTGAAGGAGGTCTATCACGCACGCTCGGCCATCGTCGTGCCGGGCAGCGGCACCTTCGGCATGGAAGCGGTGGCGCGGCAGTTCGCGACGGGCAAGAAGACACTCGTGATCCGCAACGGCTGGTTCAGCTACCGCTGGACGCAGATCATCGAGATGGGCGGCATTTCTGCCGAGCACACCGTGCTAAAGGCGCGCCCCGTCGCAGCCGGGCGGCAGATGGCTTTTGCACCCGCGCCCATCGCCGAAGTTCAGGCCGCCATCCGTGCGCAGAGACCGTCCGTGGTTTTTGCCCCGCACGTGGAAACCGCCGCCGGCTTGCTGTTGCCCGACGACTATCTGCGCGCTGTCGCCGACACCGTGCATGAAGTTGGCGGGCTCTTCGTGCTGGACTGCATCGCCAGCGGCGCCGTGTGGGTGGACATGCAGGCCACCGGTGTCGATGTGCTCGTCAGCGCGCCGCAAAAGGGCTGGAGCGGGTCACCGTGCTGCGCCTTCGTGATGCTCAGCGACCGCGCGCGCACGGCCATCGACAGCACCACCAGCACGAGCTTCGCGGCCGACTTGAAGAAGTGGCTGCAGATCATGGAGACTTACGAAGGCGGGGCTTACGGCTACCACGCCACGCTGCCCACCGACGCCTTGACGGTGACTCTAGACGTGATGCTGCAGACCCGCGCCTACGGCTTCGAGAAAGTGCGTGCCG
>JAYSYB010000249.1:0-5620 GCA_043716775.1 Rubrivivax sp. | reverse complement strand
CGGCAGCGGCAGCGCCCGCCTGGCGGGTTTCTGCTCGGTCAAGGGCCGGCTGCTGGCCACCTTTGTCGCCTGGCGCCGCGCCGACGACGAGGTGCTGCTGGCCTGCAGCGCCGACGTGCTGCCCACTGTGCTGAAGCGCCTGTCGATGTTTGTGCTGCGCGCCAAGTGCAAGCTCAGCGACGCCAGCGCCGACGTGCCGCTGTGGGGCGTGGCGGGCCCGATCAAACAGATCGCAGCTGGCGCTGCGGTGTGGGACCGTGTCGTGGACGGCGAAGGCGACGTGATCCGTCTGCCGGATGGTCAGGCTGCAGGGCAAGCCGTCCAGCGCTGGCTGTGCGCGGGCGGCGAACCACCCGCAACGGAAAACTTGGAAATGACCACCTGGCTTGGCCTGGAAGCCAGCAGCGGCGTCGCCCGCGTGGTGACAGCGACGGTCGAGCAATTTGTGCCGCAGATGGTGAATCTGGAACTCGTCGGCGGCGTCAATTTCCAAAAAGGTTGCTATCCAGGACAAGAGATCGTGGCGCGCAGCCAGTACCGGGGCACGCTGAAGCGGCGAGCGCAGGTGGTGGGCAGCGCGGTGCTGCTGCAGGCCGGGCAGGAAATCTTCCACGACGCCGACCCTGGACAGCCCGCAGGCCGCGTCGTGCTGGCGGGCACGCTGCCCGGCAGCGGGCCAGTCGCTCTGGTTGAACTGAAACTGGCTGCGTTGGACGCTGGCATGCTGCACGCGGGCGCGGCTGACGGGCCGCTGCTGCAGCTGGGCGCCCTGCCCTACGCGATTCCCACCGAAGTGGCCTGAACGGCTGGGCTTACAACACTCGCCGCATCGCCTGGTGCGCCACGCCGGCTTCTTCGAATACAGCGCCATGCTCTGAAAAGCCGGCGCGGCGGTAGAAGCCCACGGCGCTGGTCTGCGCATGCAGCAGCAATTCGCGGTCGCCGCGGTCGCGCGCTGCCGTAGTCAACGCCTGCAGCACGGCAGCGCCATGGCCGGCGCCGCGCACGCTGGCCAGGGTGGCCATGCGGCCGATCTTGGCCACGCCACCTTCAGCCTTCAGCAAGCGGCCACTGGCCAAGGGCACGCCAAAGCGGTTGAGGGCCAGCGCATGTAGCGCGCTGTCGTCGGCCGCGTCCCACATCAGGTCGGCGGCAATGCCTTGCTCGGCCGCAAACACGGCGTGGCGGATGTGCAGGGCCGCGCTGCCCTGCGCAGCCCAGTCGCCCACCTGCACATCCAGCATCGGCTCGCCTGCCTCAAAGCCCATAAACACCGCGCGCAGTGCGGGCGGCACGGGGCGGCTGGTTTGCGTGGCGGGGTCGGCAAAGACGTACACCAGTTCGCCCTGCACCAGCCGCTGTTCACCGCGGAACACGGCGGCGTGGAAAACGAGCGACGAGTTGCCGATGCGCCCACTGCGAATGCCCACCGACAGCTGGTCGTCATATCGCGCCGAGCCCTCGTATTCCAGCGTCGCCTTGCGGACGTACAGGTCGCCCTGAAGCTGCGCCATGGTGTCGTGGTACGGCATCGCCAGTGCGCGCCAGTAGCCCGCGACGGCGGTGTCGATGTACGCCAGGTAATGGCCGTTGAAGACGATCTTTTGCATATCGACTTCAGACCAGCGCACACGCAAGGGTTCGAGAAATCGGAATTCATTTCGCTTCATGGCGGATGCTGGATGACGTTGTCGAGGCTCGTGGGCTGGCGATGCGCGCGATGCCAGTGGGTGTCCCGGCCCGCAGGTGGGACAAGTGCGTGCCCTTGGCATCTGGCAACCCAAACCCTGCGAGCATACTTTCCAGGTCAGACCCCCCGCTGCGTGATGCCGATGGCCCGCATCCTCTACCTGATGCAGATCGACATCCACATCGACATCAACTGCGGCGCCGTGCGCCTGCATCGCCACCGGGCTGAGTATCGCGAGCTGCCGGCCACAAGTCTGCACGCACCCCGCTGCCCGCAAGCAGCGCACTGCAGTTCGTCGCCAGCCCCTGCAGGCTGTCGCAACCCCTTTCGCCGCCGCCGCGGCCGCTGATATGGTGTGCTACATCAGCAACACACCCGCGTGCTTCAGCCGCGCAGCAAAGGGGCAGCATCCATGCAGACCTGGGATCAGAAGCAACCCATCTACCAGCAGTTGGCGGACATCCTGGCCGCCCAGTTGCTGGACGGTGAACCGCCCGAGGGCGAGGCCATGCCGTCGGTGCGCGTGCTGGCCGGGCAGTACCTGCTGAACCCGCTGACCGTCAACCGCGCGCTGCAGGCGCTGGGCGACGAAGGCCTGCTGGAAAACCGGCGCGGTCTGGGCCTTTATGTCACCGGCGGCGCGCGCCAGCGTCTGAAAGCGACTGAGCGCGACCGCTTCTTGAATACCGAATGGCCGCGTTTGCGCGAACGGCTGCGGCGCCTGGACATTGGCGCCGAACAACTGAACTGGGAGGAGCCGGCATGAACACGGACACCACGACGAGCCTCGTCGAAGCCAAGAATCTGAGCGTCAGCTACGGCGCAAAGCGCGCCGTCGATGGCGTGAGCTTCACCATTCCCAAAGGCCGCATCGTCGGCCTGCTGGGCCACAACGGCGCCGGCAAGACGACGCTCATGAAAGCCATGGTCGGCCTGGCGAAAACCCAGGGTGAACTGGTGGTGCTGGGGCTGGACCCGGTCAAGGACCGCGTGCGGTTGCTGCAGTCGGCCTGCTACATCCCCGACGTGGCGATCTTGCCGCGCTGGGCGCGGGTGGAAGACCTGATTACGCTCATGAGCGGTCTGCACCCAAAGTTCTCGGCCGAGCGCGCGCACACGCTGCTCAAGCGCACCAGCGTGAGCCCGCGCGACAAGGTCAAGACGCTGTCCAAAGGTATGGTGGTGCAGGCGCACCTGGCGCTTATCGCGGCCATCGACGCCCGGCTGATGATCCTGGACGAGCCCACGCTCGGCTTGGACGTGCTGTCGCGCAAGGCTTTCTACGAGATGCTGCTGGACGAATGGTGCGACGGCGAACGCAGCGTGCTCATCAGCACGCACCAGGTAGAAGAGATCGAATCGTTGCTGTCGGATGTGTTGATGCTGAATGAAGGCAAGCTTGTGCTCAGCATCAGCCTGGAAGACATGGATCGCCGCTTCGTCGCGCTGAGCCACGACGCCAGCGTGGCCGATCAGATGGCCGCCGCGCACCCGCTGTTGAAATACCGCGTGCAGGGCGCCGGGGCGTCGCCCTTCGCGTCGCTGTTTGACGGTGAGCCGCCTGCCGACGTGCAGGCGCTGGGCAAACGCATGCGCCCAAGCCTGGTGGACCTGTTCGTGGCGCTGACGCGCAAGCCCGAACTTGACCGCACGCAGTTCTGACGCAGCCGCCTAGAGAAGATTAAGAAGATTAGGAAGACAAGGATGACCACCATGAACAACCTCCTCCCCCTGATGCGCCGCGAATGGCTGCAACACCGTTTTGCCTGGGCGCTGTTGATGCTGGTGCCGCTGGCGCTGGCGGTGTTGCCGCTGGCCCTTGCCACCATAGACCTCGACATCGACATGGCCCGGCGCAGCAGTGCTGACCTGGCCACGATGCTGGGCTCGATTTCCATCGTCCTATCGGCCGGCGTCATCTTTCTGCTGGTGTGGGTGACCTCGCTCTTCACCATCACCAGCTTGCCCCGTCGCGACCACGCCGACCGCTCGGTGGAATTCTGGCTCTCGCTGCCCACCGGCCACAGCGAGAGCTTGGCGGCCCCGCTGCTGGTGCACCTGCTGCTGGTGCCGGCAGTTGCGATGGCGGCTGGGCTGCTGGGCGGCTATGCGGTGTCGCTGCTGCTGGTGACGCGGCTTGTTGGCTTTGGCGAATGGCTGGCCCTGCCCTGGAACAGCTTGCTGCCGGGCACGCTGTCGGTGGCGGCGCGGGTGGTGGCGGGCCTGCCGCTGGCCACGCTTTGGCTGTCGCCGTTCATTCTGCTTGCCATGGTGTGCACCGCACTCTTCAAGCGCTGGGGCCTGCCGGTGCTGCTGGTCGGTGTAAGCCTCACTAGCGCGTTGCTGGACTATGTCTTTCGCCAGCCGCTGATGAGCGAAACGATCGGGCGGCTGGCCCGCAATGCCGGCCTGGCCTTGGCTGGTGCCAGTGGTCAGGGCCTGACGATCAACGAAGAGATGCCGCCAGTGCAGGCGCTTGAAGGCATGGCGGGCTGGGCCTGGCATGACCTGCTGGCCGCCTTTCGCGAAGTCGCGAGTCCCCTATTCCTGGGCGTACTGGCAGTCTCGGCCGGGCTCTTCATGGCGCTGGTGTGGTGGCGCCAACGCGGCGCTGGCGGCGCCGGCTGAATGCTCAGAGTGGCCTTGGACCGCTTGCGCATGGGCGACAGCCAGACCGGCGCCCGCACCTTTCGTGCTCACATGCGGCGGGGCAACGGGGCGCCGCACGGCCTGCAGGCCGTGGGGCGCTCGTCAGCCACTCGCTAGCGCGCAGGCGCTTGCTCGGTGCGGACTCGCCCCCCTGGGAGAGGCGCCGAAGGCGCTTCGGGGGGTCAGTGGTTTGTGCCGTCGAAGAACTGTTCGTCTTCGGTGCTGCCCTTCAGCGCAGCGGTTGAAGCATCGCGTTCAATGGTCGTCGTCACGGCGTCGAAGTACCCGGTGCCCACTTCACGCTGGTGCTTGACGGCGGTGAAGCCACGTTCGGCGGCTGCAAATTCTTTCTCCTGCAGTTCAACGAAGGCCGTCATGTTGTTGCGGGCGTAGCCATAAGCCAGGTCGAACATGCCGTAGTTCAGGCTGTGGAAGCCGGCCAGCGTGATGAACTGGAACTTGTAGCCCATGGCGCCCAGTTCGCGCTGGAACTTGGCGATGGTGGCGTCGTCCAGGTTTTTCTTCCAGTTGAAGCTGGGGCTGCAGTTGTAGGCCAGCAGCTTGCCCGGAAACTTGGCGTGGATGGCGTCGGCAAACGCTTTGGCAAAGGCCAGGTCGGGCTTGCCGGTTTCGCACCAGATCAGGTCCGCATAGGGCGAATAGGCCAAGCCGCGGCTGATCGACTGCTCCAAGCCGTTGCGTGACTTAAAGAAGCCTTCCACGGTGCGCTCGCCGGTGAGGAAAGGCTTGTCGTTGGCATCCACATCGCTCGTCACCAGGTCGGCGGCTTCGGCGTCGGTGCGGGCCAGCAAGATGGTCGGCGTGCCCATCACGTCGGCGGCCAGCCGCGCGGCGGTGAGCTTGGCCACTGCTTCGCGCGTGGGCACCAGCACCTTGCCACCCATGTGGCCGCACTTCTTGACGCTGGCCAGCTGGTCTTCAAAGTGCACACCGGCCGCACCCGCGTCGATCATCGACTTCATCAGTTCAAAGGCATTCAACACGCCGCCGAAGCCGGCTTCTGCGTCAGCCACGATGGGCGCGAAGAAGTCAATGTCGTTCTTGCCTTCGCTCCACTGGATCTGGTCGGCGCGCTGGAAGGTGCTGTTGATGCGCTTGACGACCTTTGGCACCGAGTCCACCGCGTACAGCGACTGGTCGGGGTACATCTCGCCGTTGCTGTTGGCGTCACCCGCCACTTGCCAGCCCGAAAGGTAGATCGCCTTCAGGCCAGCCTTGACCTGCTGCATGGCCTGGTTGCCGGTCAGCGCGCCCAGCGTG
>JAYSYB010000248.1:0-1772 GCA_043716775.1 Rubrivivax sp. | reverse complement strand
GCCAGCCACAAGGACCACCGCGTCAGCGCTGCACCGCCGCGCCTGCAGCTGGCTGGCATCACCAAGGCTTACCCCGGTGTGGTGGCCAACAACGGCATCGACCTGTTGGTGCAGCCTGGTGAAATTCACGCCGTGCTGGGGGAAAACGGCGCGGGCAAGTCCACGCTGATGAAAATCATCTACGGCGCCGTCAAGCCCGATGCTGGCAGCATCTGCATGGACGGCCAGGTTGTGACCGTGCGCAGCCCGCAAGAGGCGCGGGCGCTGGGCATCAGCATGGTGTTCCAGCATTTCAGCCTGTTTGACACCCTCACGGTGGCTGAAAACGTGTGGCTCGGCTTGAGCAAAACGCTGAGCCTGGCGGACGTGACAGCGCAAATCAAACACACCGCGCAGGCCTACGGCTTGCCGATTGAGCCGCTGCGCGCCGTGCACACCCTGGGCGTGGGGGAACGCCAGCGGGTTGAAATTGTTCGCGCGCTGATGACGCAGCCGCGCCTGCTGATTCTGGACGAGCCCACCTCGGTGTTGACGCCGCAAGCGGTGGACAGCTTGTTCGCCACGCTGCGCCTGCTGGCGGGGCGCGGCTGCAGCATTGTTTACATCAGCCACAAGCTGCATGAAATTCGCGCGCTGTGCACCGCCTGCACCGTGCTGCGCGGCGGCGCCGTGTCCGGCGCGTGTGACCCGCGCCAGGAGTCGAACGCATCGCTGAGCCGCTTGATGATTGGTGCCGAACCGCCTGCCTTGCAGCACCGCACCGTGAAAACCGGCGTGGTGGTGCTCAATGTGCAGCAGCTCAGTTTGCCCACCACCGAGCCCTTCGGAGTGAGCCTGCAGCAAATTGCGCTGCAGGTACGCGCCGGGGAAGTGGTCGGCATCGCCGGGGTGTCGGGCAACGGCCAAAAAGAGCTGCTGGCCGCGCTGTCCGGCGAAGACGTGCGTGCCGATTCGGCAGCCATCACCGTCAAAGGGCAAAGCGCCGGCCGCCTGGGTCCGGCGGCGCGCCGTGCGCTGGGCTTGCACTTTGTGCCCGAGGAGCGGCTGGGGCGCGGCGCGGTGCCGTCGTTGTCGCTGGCCCGCAATTTGTTGCTCACGCGCCGTGAAGCGCTGGGGCGCGGCGGCTGGATTCATCGCCGTGCCCTCCATGCCGAAGCCGGGGGCATCATTGAGCGTTATCACGTCAAGGCCAACGGCCCGCAGGCGGCGGCCAAGTCACTGTCGGGCGGCAACCTGCAAAAGTTCATCATGGGCCGCGAGATTGACGCCAGACCGACATTGCTCATCGTCTCGCAACCGACCTGGGGTGTGGACATCGGCGCAGCGGCACAAATCCGCGGTGAGCTGCTGAAGCTGCGTGACGCCGGTTGTGCGGTGCTGGTGGTCAGCGAGGAGCTGGACGAACTGTTTGAAATCTCGGACCGGCTGCATGTGATGGCCAAGGGCCAGCTGTCGCCCAGCGTGCCGCGCGCGCAGGCCACGGTGGCGCAGATCGGCCAGTGGATGAGCGGGCTGTGGTCACAACCCAACATGCTGCCCCCAGCAACCGAAACGCACGGCCACACCGTTGACCTGACGGGGGCCGCATGATCAAGCTAGAAGCGCGTTCGCAGCCGTCCCGCATCTGGACCTATGCCTCGCCGGTGCTGGCACTGGCGCTCACCGTGGTGATCGGGGTGCTGCTGTTCATGGCGCTGGGCAAAGACCCGGTGAAGGGGCTGGCGGTGTTTTTCTGGGAGCCGATCAAGTCGCCGTATGCGCTGGGGGAGTTG
>JAYSYB010000247.1:0-1774 GCA_043716775.1 Rubrivivax sp. | reverse complement strand
TCTGGAATTTGCCGATTTGTTCGAAGCCGCGCGCGGCGTGCCGGTGCTGGTCGTCACGTTCATCGCCATGCTGGAGCTGGCCAAAGAAGGTCTGCTTGAAGTAACGCAGGCCGAGGCCTTCGCACCGATCTATGTCCGGCTGGCGTACACACCCGCGTGACCGTTTTGACAATTAATCGTCCAACTGTCTCGCTTGCCTTCGATGTCCTGATCGTCGGCAGCGGCCTGGCTGGCCTGAGTGCTGCGCTGCTGCTCTCCCAACAATACCGGGTGGCCATCCTCACCAAGCGCGCCGTGCGCGAAGGCTCCAGCGGCTGGGCCCAAGGCGGGATTGCCGCAGTCTGGGACAAGGACGACAGCTTTGCCGCCCATGTGGACGACACGCTGGTGGCCGGCGCTGGCTTGTGCGACCTCAAAGCCACCCAGTTTGTGGTGGAGCAGGCACCCCAGGCGATTGCCTGGCTGCAAAAACTGGGCGTGCCGTTTTCAGAAGAAGCTGGCCAACTGCACCTGACCCGCGAAGGCGGCCACAGCGCGCGGCGCATCGTGCATGTGACCGATGCCACTGGCGCGGCCGTGCAGAGCACGCTGATTGAGCAGGTTCGCCAGTCGCCCAACATCACGCTGTTTGAACACCACACGCTGGTGGACCTGATCACCACCGCAAAGCTGCCCGCTGCCCAGCGCGGCGCGGAGGGCCTCACGCGGTGCGTGGGCCTGTACGCGCTGGACGACGACAGCGATGAAGTGCTGACCTTTCAGGCGCCCCACACCATTTTGGCCACCGGCGGTGCGGGCAAGGTCTACCTCTACACCACCAACCCCGACACCGCCACCGGCGACGGCATCGCCGCCGCCTGGCGCGCCGGCTGCCGCGTGCAGAACATGGAGTTCATCCAGTTCCACCCCACCTGCCTCTACCACCCGCACGCCAAGTCATTCCTGATCAGCGAAGCCGTGCGCGGCGAAGGCGGCCGTCTGCTGCTGCCCGATGGCACCCGCTTTATGCCCCAGCACGACGCCAGAGCCGAGCTGGCCCCGCGTGATGTGGTGGCCCGCGCCATCGACTTTGAGATGAAAAAAGGCGGCTTTGACTGCGTGTATCTCGACATCTCGCACCAGCCGCTGGCGTTTATTCAAGAGCACTTTCCCAATATCCATGCGCGCTGCCTGGAGCTGGGCATAGACATGTCCACGCAGCCGATTCCCGTGGTGCCGGCTGCGCACTACACCTGCGGCGGTGTGCTGACCGATCTGGACGGCCGCACCGATGTAAGCGGTCTTTACGCGATTGGCGAAACCGCCTGCACCGGCCTGCATGGCGCCAACCGTTTGGCAAGTAATTCGCTGGTAGAGTGCATGGTCTTTGCACGAGCAGCTACGGTTTTGATAGCGAATGAGCTGGCCACCCACGGCACCACGCCGGTCCAGACCCTGCCCGCCTGGGACGACAGCCGCGTGACCGATGCCGACGAGACTGTGGTGATCTCGCACAACTGGGACGAACTGCGCCGTTTCATGTGGGACTATGTCGGTATTGTGCGTACCAACAAACGCCTCGAGCGCGCCGCGCACCGCATCGCCCTGCTGCAAGGTGAAATCCAGGAGTTCTACGCCCACTTTCACGTCACGCGCGACTTGCTGGAGCTGCGCAATCTGGTGCAGGTGGCCGAGCTGATTGTGCGTTCGGCGCAGTCAAGGCACGAAAGCAGGGGACTGCATTTCAGCCGCGACTACCCGGATATGCAGGCCACTGCCGAGCCGACGATCCTGG
>JAYSYB010000246.1:0-5635 GCA_043716775.1 Rubrivivax sp. | reverse complement strand
GCCAGCGCGGCCTGCAGCGCGGCGCCGTTGGCCAGGCCCAGGCGGCGGTCATCGGCGGGGCGCAGGTACAGGCCGGTGAGGTCTTGCAGTGCGTGCTGCACGCCGTCAACCAGCGTGTGGCCGAGCAGGCCGCCGCGCTCGTCCAGACCCCACTGCGTGGGTGCGCGCTGCGCGGCCAACTGGTCCAGCACCAGCACGCGGCTGCGCTGCGCCTGCAGGGCGGCAATCAGCAGCCGGCACGGCTCTTCGTTGGCGCGGCCGACCACGGCGACGGCGCTCACTGGTGCACCCTACGGCCTACGGCCGGCCTGGCCCACGGAGGGGCCAGGCGTGCGCCAGACATGGTCCGCCCGCAGGGGCGGCTCATGTGCGGGCGCACTCCCGCCAAGCGGGAAATCGCCCTCGGCAAAGCCTGCGGGCTCATGCCACGACCGCCGGCGTGGGCTGCGCGATGGTGCCGTCCGGGCGCGTCAGGCGCGTCAGGCCCATCAGGCGCGCCAGAGCTTGCAGTGCCGGCGCGCCAAAGGGCCGCAGGTCGGGCCAGGCAGTGGCCGCCGCAACGCGCCAGTAACCTTGCGCGTCGTGGCTGCCGGTCCAGGCCAACAGGTCGCAGCCGCAGGTGGCGGCAGCACGCGCAGCGGCGCGACGGGCGGTGGCGGACCAGCCCGGAGCTGCCCAGCTTGCTGCCCGGGTTGTTGCCCCATTCGCTGCCCCGTTCCCCGCCCTGTAATCCGACAGCGCCGCCGGCTCCAGGCAGGTGTCGCCCACCACCAGCAAGCCGGGCCACCCGACCGGGTCAGCAGCGTCAGGCCGTTGCGCCGTGCTGGCTTGCACAGCCAGTGGCCAGACGGCCAGGCCGCTGCTTGCCGCACGCTGCCGCCAGACGGCTGCGCTGGCCATCGTGCCCAGCACGTTGTCGCACCGCGGCCGGTTCAACACGGGCACCGGCAGGCCGTGCAGCCAGGCCATGAGCAGCGCGTTCCACTCGGCGCTTTTGTAGTCGGCGTCGGGCACATCGGTGGGCAGCGCGACCAAGCCGCAGCGGTTGATGACGCCAGCCAGGCGCGCGCGCCGCGGGTCGGGCGGGCGGGCTGCTCCATCCTGCGGCTTCAGGCACCCAGCCTGCAGCGCCAGGCCCGGTGCGTCGAGTGCGCAGGCGCTGCCATGCCGTTCGACCCGCACCTGCCAGCGCACCCACGACATCAGCGCCGACACCGGCACCGCCCGCACCGCCGGGCCCTGCAACCCGGCCAGCGCTGCCAGTGCGCCGGCCAGCCACTGCGCGCTGCTGTCGTGCAACTCATGCACCACAAGCCAGCAGCCGCCGCCCGGGGCGTAGGCGAACGCGGGCATGCCTTCAGCGGCCTTCTTCGCCACCGCTGCCGTCGTCGTCCTGCGCGCCATGGTTTGGCGCGTCATACCCGCCCACGTCCGGCCGCAACACCTGGCCGATGAAGTGTTCACCCTGCGTGCCACTGAGCTGCAGCGCCTGCACCAGACCAGCCACGGTGCTTTCCAGCATGGCCAGGCGCGCGTCTGTGGCGCCGCTTGTTGCGCCGCCTACAGCGCCGTCCATCGACGCGGTGTCCGGGCGCAGCAGACCACCGCCGCCCAGCAGACCGCCCTCGACGAAGTCCTTGTCCTTTTCCTTGAAGTCCTTGATCTTGTCGAACTCCTTCAGCTCCTTGGGTTTGTCGAAGTCTTTGAAGTCCTTGATCGTGTCCTTCCGGTCCTTGAGCTTGTCGATCTCCTTGCCTTCCTTGCCTTCCTTGCCTTCCTTGACCTCCTTGAATTCCTTGAATTCTTTGCTCAGCTTCGGGAACAGGTTGCTGTGCAAGGCACGCAGGTTGGGGCGCCGGCCGATGCGCTGGGTGGCGGGGCGGCCCGGCTCGTCCTGCTGCGGCGAGCCGAAGTTGCGCAGCAGCGTGCGCGCCTGCGCCGGCGTGCGCAGCGGCTTGCCGGCGGCACGCAGCCAGCCTTGCATGCACGCCAGTGCGCCGACGACGATGGGCGACGCACTGCTGGTGCCCGAGAAGGTGTCGGTGTACTGCTGGTTGGTGCTGTCGCTGAACAGGTTGCCGTAGCCGGTGCTGGTGACTTCGCGGCCCCAGCCCTGCACATCGACGGCCGCGCCGAAGTTGGAAAAACCCAGCCGCGAGCGGTCGGCGCCGTGCGTGCGGCCATGGGTGCCGGGCGGCGGCGCACCGGCGCCCACCAGGATCGCGCCGCACTGCGCGTTGGCGCGGTTGAAGGGGTTGCGCCAGGCGGTGGGGAAGCCGGCCGGGCGCACGCTGTAGATGGCGGCGTCCAGGTCCTCGGCGCCGTTGCCGGCTGCTTCCACCACCAGGATGCCGCGTGAATTGGCATACAGGATGGCGGCAAAGTCGTCCGGCCACCACTCGACGGCGATGTAGCCCAGCTGGTCGGTGCGGCCCGCGAAGTTGTGGCGTGGCCCGGCGCGGTGGATTTCCAGCAGCATGATGTCGCCCGCCGACAGCCGGTCGGCGGCCTTGCGGATGGCCACCGACGAACTGTTGCCGACGAAAGAGATCGCCGACAGCCGTGCGTTGGGAGAAATGCCGTGAATGCCGCGCGTGTTGTGGTCGCCGCCAATCTCGCCCATCACGGCGGTGCCGTGGTGGGTGTTGGCGTCGTTGGTGCCGTCCAGCAGCCCGCCCGCGTTGACGAGCAGGTCTTCGTGGCTGAAGTTCCAGCCCCATTCAAGGTCGATGATGCGCAGGCCGTCGCCGCGGCCACCGGGTTTGGTCCAGGCAAAACGCGCGTCCACGCCGCCGGGTGCCGCGTCCAGGTAGCCCTGGCGCGTGTTGAAGTCGGGCGTTGCGGCGGGCGGGCCGTCACGCAGCTCTGGCGCCGCGGCAGAGTCCTCTTCGTCCAGAAACACCGGCGGCTCGCCGCCCGGCTTGAGGTACGCGGCTTCGATGGCGGGTTCGTTCAGCAGGTCACTGATCAGCTTCTTGGCGTTCTTCAGGTCACCGCGCACGGCATAGAACGTCGCGGGGTCGGCGGTGTCGGGGGCCGCGCGCAGCATCGGCTCACCCATGTTGGCGCGCACGCGGTCTTCGGTGTCGCCGAACAGTGGCTCGAGGGTGACCTTGGCGCTCTTGAGCAGCTTGCTCAGCCCATCGACCTTGGCCGATGGCGCGCCCCGGATGCTGGACGGTGAAGCGTGGAGTTCGGAACGCGGCTTGGCCATGACGATGATCTCGGCCGGTGCCTGGATCTTGCTCATTCAGTGCTCTCCAATTGATCGAAGGGGCGCCGAGTGTGGTCGCGCAAGGGCGCCTTGCCCAGGGCTTGCGGCCCCTACCTCTAGGGGCTGTTGATCCGTCAACTTGGGGATGAGACAGGTCTATGCTGCAACGCCATGGAAACCCTCATGTGCCTGCGCGCAGGCGCCACACTCGCCGACGCGGCGGCCCTCATGCGCAAGCTCAAGGTGCGCGCCGAGCGGCTGCATCCGGGGGTGCAGGACGCGGCATTGGCGCGCTGGTATGTGCTGCACGGCGACACCGCCAAACTGCCGGCCGCCGTGCGCGCGCTGGCCGCGCATCCGGCGGTGGACGCGGCCTACATCAAGCCGGATGGCGAAGCGCCGGGTGGGCAGGCGCCCTGAGGTTCTGAGATTGCGCCTGCTTCCTGAAGTTGCCTGGCAAGTTGAGTGAAGTCGCTGGCGACGACATCGAATTCGCCGTCGATGTGCGCTTCCATCCACCCGAGCGGCCCATGCTCCAGCGGCCGCGGCACGTAGGCCGTGTGCAGGCCGCAGGCGGCGGCGGCGCGCAGGTCGCTGGGATGTGCCGCCACCATCATCACTTGCGCCGGCTGCAGGCCCAGCAGGCGCGCTGCTCCCAGGTAGACCTCGGGGTCGGGCTTGTAGTGGTTGAAGAGCTCGGCGCTCAGCACCGTGTCCCACGGCAGGCCGGCGTGTTTGGCCATGTTGACCAGCAGCGCCACGTTGCCGTTGGACAGGCTCGTGATCACAAATCGCTGCTTCAAGCGGTACAGGCCAGCCACGCTGTCGGGCCAGGGCACCAGGCGGTGCCAGGCGCGGTTGAAGTCGGCCGCGTCAGCTTCAGAAAGCGCCAGGTCGCGCGCAACCAGCAGGCGGTTGAGGATGCGCCGGTGCAGGCCGTCGATGTCGGTCCACGGCAGCGCGCCCGTGCGCACGTCCTGCATGGCGGGCTGGTAGCCAGCGCGCCAGTCGTCGGCAAACTGGGCCCAGTCCTGCGCCGGCAGGGCCAGGCGCTGCTGCAGCAACTGGCCTTCGCGGATGATCGAGCTGCGCCAGTCGACAACGGTGCCGAAGATGTCGAAACACAGCGCTTGCAGACCGTGCAGACCGTGCAGACCTTGTGGTGCGTGGGATGCGTGGGGTCGCCCGGCCGGCGCGCTCACTTGGCCGCGCCGGTACCGCCCTTCGGCGCGCTGTCGTCCACCTTCACCACCAAGGTGCCGGCCAGGATCTCGGCCGTCCGTGTGCGCACCTTGTCCAGCACGGCCTTCGGCACCTTGCCGTCGAAGGTGCCGATGGGGCTGAGCTCGCTGCCCTTGTGCTTCATCATCGACCAGTGGCCGTAGTCCTCGGCCTTGAAGGCGCCGGCCTTGACGGCCTTGAGCGCGGCGGCGATGGTGGGCTCCATGTGCCACAGCGCGCTGGCCACCACCGTGTCGGGATACTTGTCCTGGGTGTTGATGACGTTGCCGATGGCCAGCACCTTGCGTTCCTTGGCCGCGTCGCTGACGCCAAAACGTTCGGCATACAGCACGTCGGCGCCCTTGTCGATCATCGCGAAGGCGGCTTCCTTGGCCTTCGGCGGGTCAAACCAGCTGTTGATGAAGGTGACGGTGAATTCGGCCTTTGGGTTGGTCTCCCGCGCGCCAGCCATGAAGGCGTTCATCAGCCGGTTGACTTCTGGGATCGGGAAGCCGCCGACCATGCCGATCTTGTTGCTCTTGGTCATGCCGCCAGCCACCATGCCCGACAGGTAAGCCGGCTCCTGAATGTAGTTGTCAAACACCGATAGGTTGGGTTCCTGCACCTTGCCGGATGAGCCAAGTAAAAAGTTGACTTTGGGAAAATCTTTGGCTACCTTGCGGGCAGCGGCTTCAACGGCAAACGATTCGCCAACAATCAGCGCGTTACCTGCGCTGGCGTATTCGCGCATCACACGCTCGTAGTCGGCGTTGGACACATTTTCCGTTGCCTTATATTCAATCTCGCCGCGCGCTTCGGCGGCTTTCAACGCCTTGTGCAGGCGGCTGACCCATTGCTGCTCGAACGGTACGGTGTAGATAGCCGCCACCTTGGTTTTGGCCGCCTGCGCGATGGCCAGACCTGGCAAGGCGATAGCCAGCGCGGTGGCGAGCAGAACGAGTTTTCGGCGTTTGAGCGTCTGATGCATGGTTTACTCCGGGTGATATTCAAGCTAGGGGGTGATGAACAGAAAACTAAAAAATTTAGCAAAATTCAAGAGGCCGCAAGTCCCCGATTTTTCAAGTTGGGGCCGCGGAACCGGCTTTGCCGGGCCGCAGGCGCAGCGGCCCCCTCGGGGGGCAGGGAGCACACGCAGTGAGCGACCGTGGGGGTCATTTGGTTCCAAATATACGGTCGCCG
>JAYSYB010000245.1:0-5656 GCA_043716775.1 Rubrivivax sp. | reverse complement strand
CATTGCCACCGCCACCACCCGCGCCGGGAACCGATTCACGTTCGATGTTGACCAGGAACACCGCCACCTTGTTCACCACCTGCGTCGCCACGGTGCCGTCCTGCTCGTGCAGGTTGCTCGTCACCACCAGGTCTTCGCCGACCATGAACTGGCGCTTGAGCGCCTGGTTCAGCTGGCTTGCAACCTGGGCAATGGCGGTGTCGATCATGGGCGCGCTCAAGTGGGCGGACTTGGGCGGAATCGGTGGCTGGGAGTCCACGATAGGCTGCACGCCGGGCCGCGTGCATCAGCGCCGTGCTGATATCAAAGGGGCCAAAAGTCTGAGATCGAGCTTCCGATTTGCCGGGGCGGCAAAACCCTTGCCGCTCCGACCACGCCCTCAGTTGGCGTCGGTTGCGCGCGTTGCGCGCGGCCGGCGGGCGCCGCACGGCGTGTCCAGGCTCGTCAGCCCCTCACGCAGCGCATAACGCGTGAGTTCGGCGACGCTGCTGAGGTGCAGCTTGTGCATCACATGTTCGCGGTGGGTGGCCACCGTCTTCACGCTGACATGGAGCCGCTCGGCGATGTCGCTCGTCGAATAGCCCTCCGACACCAGCTGCACCAGTTCGCGTTCACGCGGGGTCAGGGGGTCGGCGGGCTGGCCGGGTGGGCGGGTCTGCTGGCTGCGCATCTCATCGACCACCACCGTCACCAGCTCCGGGCTGAGGTAGATCTTT
Organism: Rubrivivax sp.; assembly: GCA_043716775.1. Taxonomy (GTDB): domain Bacteria; phylum Pseudomonadota; class Gammaproteobacteria; order Burkholderiales; family Burkholderiaceae_C; genus Rubrivivax. Next base: position 4,940 of record JAYSYB010000245.1, on the reverse strand, counting down.
TGCGCCATCACCTTGCGGATGGCGCCGGCCAGCTCGTCGGCCGAACTGTCTTTCAGCAGGTAGCCAGACGCACCCGCGTTCAGCACCGCCAGCACCATGCGGCTGTCGTCGTGCATCGACAGGCACAGCAGCCGGACGCCAGGCTCTTCGACGCGGATGCGGCGGATGGCATCAACCCCGTTCAGGCCCGGCATGGAGACATCGGTCACCATCACATCGGGCTGCAACTCGCGCGCCAGTCTCACCGCTTCCAGGCCGTCGCAGGCGGTGCCCACCACCTGCATGTCCTTTTCGCGCCCCAGCAGCGCAGACAGGCCTTCGCGCACCACGCGGTGGTCGTCCGCCAAGGCGACCCGGATCGTCATCGACGGCGGCCGCGCGGCGGCCAAGTCCAAGGTCTTCATGCCGACCCCGGCGGATGGAATGGGGCACGCGGTTCCAACGGTTCCAGCGGTTCCAGCGGCAGCGTCAGTGTGGCCAGCGTGCCGCTGCCGGCCCCGCTTTCCAGCGCCAGCGTACCGCCCAGCGCTTGCATCTGCGCCTGCGCGCTGACCAGGCCAAAGCCGCCGTCGCGGCTGACGCCGCGCTGCGACCAGTCGGGTGCGATGCCGATGCCGTCGTCGCTGACGCTGACGCTCAGGCGCAGGCCGTCGCTGTGCAGGCGAATCCAGGCCTGCCGCGCATGCGCGTGGCGCTGCACGTTCAGGGCCAGTTCACGCACCACGCGGTACAGCACGGACTGCACGGCCTCGGACCCCGGGTGCGGCGGCATTTCGCCTTCGACGCGGAAAATCGGGCCGTCCTTGCGCGTCAACCGCTGTGCCAGGCCGCGCAGCGCTTCCTGCAGGCCCAGGCGCAACGCCGGGCTGCTGAGGTCAAAAGTGGCTGACCGGGTGGCGCGCGAGGCCTGGGCCAGCAGGCCGCCCAGTTCGTCAAACAGTGCGGGCTGTTCAGCCTGCAGGCACTGCCGCAGTTCCGTCAGCTTGAAGCGGGCGGCGGCCAGGAACTGGCCAATCTCGTCGTGCAGGTCACGCGCGATGCGGTCGCGCTCGCGCGCTTCGGACACCGTCAGCTCATAGGCCAGTGCGCGCAGACCCTGCCGAAGGCCGTCTTCGGGCGCAGCAGCGGCGGCCAGAACCACCCCTCGCTGCCGATCGCGCATGCTGCTGTTCACCCCGCCGTCCCTGTTCTTTTTGCTGGGACGATGACGATAAGCGAGGGTGCGGGTGCCGTGTCAACCTGTAACTACAACCAGTCAGCGGAGGCTTGCAAACACACAAGCCCGGCAGCACCGGGCACGGGCAATCAGCGTCAGCGTCAGCGTCAGCGACGCGTTCAGCTGGGCTGGGCAATGATGGTCACGCGGCGGTTTTCGGGCGCGGCCGGCTCGCTGGGCTTCATCAGCGCGCTGGAACCCTTGCCGACTGCGTTGATGCGCTCGGCAGTCAGGCCGTGCGATGCCGTGAGGTAGCCGCGCACGCTTTCAGCACGCGCCTGGCTCAGCTTGAGGTTGAGCTCTTCGCTGCCGCGCGGGTCGGCGTGGCCTTCAATCGTGAAGCGCACGCTGGCGAGCTTGTCGGACTTCATGGCGCCGGCCAGCACGTCCAGCGCGCGCTTGGCGTTGACCGTGAGGTCGGCCGAATTGGTCACGAAGGTGACGAGGATCGACGCCCGGCCCGGCTGCGCCGCAGCGGCGGCGGTGCCTGCGGCAGCGGCAGCGGCGGGGCGCACGCCCGGCTTCCAGCTGCGCGTGCGCGGCCCGTCTTCGGCAGCCGATGCGGCAGCGGCAGGTGCCAGCGCGTCGATCAGCGCTTCTTGCGTCACCTGGCCTTCGCGCAGCACCCGTTCCTGCGCCCACGCGATGCCGGCGGCGAACAGCATGGAGACGGATGTCAGGGCGGAAAGGACAAATCGGGCTTGCGTGTTCATGAAGGTCTTTCTGCAGAGCAGCAATGAATAAAGCGGAGCGGTCACGATGCTACGCCGTAGGGCATGGCAGCGGACGGGTGGACGCCATGCAAAACCGCGTCATGCAGAACGTTGGGGTTTGGCCAGCGTCTTGAGCGCGAAGCGGCCGTCGTTTTGAAACAGCCAGGCTTCCACCAGGCCTTCGTTGCGCAGCGCCTGGCGCGCCTTGGCGCTCAGGCCCACTGGGGCGGGCAGCTTGGCCACGGAGTCCAGCGCGGCGCGGGTCATCTCCGGCTGGTCGGGGTTTTCGCGGAAGACTTCGGCTTGCCACTGGTCCTGGTCGTTGAGCCTGATGCGCAGCACCACCACGGCGCGCAGCAGCGGTTGCGGTTGTTCGTTGTGGACTTGGGCCGCGGAACTGAGATAGACGGCGCGGGCAAAGTCGGACTTGATCTGGTCGTTGCTCTGGGCCTGCGCCGGCGCGGCGGCCAGCAGGGCCACCGACACGGCGATGGCGCCGAGAACATGGGAAGCCGCATGGGCGACAACATCGGCAACGGCGGGGACGAAGGCTTGTGCAGAGCGGTTCATGGTGGCTGTCCTTGGGATGGACCAAGCGGCGCTTGGCATGGCTGCTATTTCGCCACCCGACGCACGCCCTGAACAGGACACCAAGGTATACGCGGCGCAAGTTGTGCCGCAGGTGGTGGTGGGTTTGCGGCGGCGTTTGCGGCGGCGTTTGCGGCGCGGTCTGCAGCGCGGTCTGCGGCGGCAGTCTGCGCAGGATTTCGCGGTGAAAGCGAGCAGGCCTCGCCCCGTATACCTTGGTACCGTGTGCCCTGGTTCGTGAATTCTTCAACATCCTGCCGTCGCCACCCGATGAACACCCCCATGAACCCGCACGGCTCCCTGCTCTTGGCGGACGACCACGGCCTGGTGCGCCACGGCCTGCAACTGCTGCTGGCCGACGTGCTGCCGCACCTGCGCGTGCAGCTGGCCAGTTCTTTGGCCGAGACCGTGCACCTGCTGCAGACGGCCGGCCGCTTTGACCTGGTGCTGCTGGACCTGACGCTGTCCGACGTGCACGGCATGGCAGGCCTGCGGCGCCTGCGCGAGGACTTTCCATATGTGCCGGTGGTGATCCTCAGCGCCCAGGACGACCGCGACACCGTGCTGGCCGCGCTGGACGCCGGCGCCATGGGCTTCATCAGCAAGGCGGCGGCGCCGGCTGAGCTGAAGGACGCGCTCAACCGCGTGCTGGTGGAACACCGCATCCACCTGCCGCAGTCGGTGTCGGGCGGCTTGGCTGCGGTGCCGTCCATGGGTGCAGACGGCGGCGGCGGGCGTGAACTGTCGGAGCTGTCGGCGCTGGGTCTGACCGAACGCCAGATCGAAGTCCTGGGCTACGTGGTGCAAGGCCTGCGCAACAAGGAAATCGCGCGTCTGCTGGACCGCTCGGAGGTTGTCGTGAAAAAGCACGTGACCGCCACGCTGCAGGCGCTGGGCGCGCCCAACCGCACCAAGCTGCTGGTGCTGCTGAGCCAGCGCGGATACCGCGTGCCGTCGATGCGCGCAGGCTCTGTCGGCCCGGCTGAAGAATGACTGAGGTGACCGAGGCCCAAGCCCGGCGCCAAGTCCACACGCCAGGCCCCCGCCAGCGCCGGGCCGAGCCGGCCGGCGAAGCGCTGTCGCGGCGGCGGCGGCGCCGCGGCCTGTTGCTGGTGACGCTGGGGGTGGTGGCGCTGGCGGCGCAGAGCCTGTCCGAATGGCTGCTGCCCTACAACGAAGCCTCGCTCGAAGCCGTCCGCCGGCTGACCCATTCACCGCAGCTGCAGGCGTCGGAGCTGGTGTGGCTCTGGGCCTTGCTGTGCAGTGCGCTGCTGGCGGGGCTGGCCTTCAGCCGGCGTCGGCCCGGCGTCGTCGCCGTTGCATGCGGCCTGGCACTGGGGTCTGCGCACGCAGCAGCGGGCGGCGGTGCGGCGTCGCTGACGATGCTCTTGCTGGTGGGCCTGGCCACCATGGGCTGGCACGCCTGGCGCGATGGTGGCCTGGCACTGCTGGTGGCCACCGGCACGGCCGTGGCTGGCTGGGAGCTGTCGTTCTCGGCCTTCGCCAGCCTGTGGATCGTGACGCCGCTGCTGCTGGCGATGTTCATCTGGATGGAATTGCAGAACAGCCGCGCCCAGGCCGAGCGCGACTCGCTGATTGCAAGCCTTGACGAACGCACCGCCGAACTCACCGAACTGCAAGGCGCCCGCACGCAGCTGCTGGCCAGCATCAGCCATGACTTGCGCCAACCCTTGCAGGCCGTGCGCCTGTATGGCGAAGCACTGCAGGGCAGCCTGACACCCAGCGACAAAGCCGGTGACAACGGGCCTGGGACCAGCCGTGACACCGCCCGCCGCGCCGAGCTGCTGCGGCAGCAGATGCGCGCCGCCGACGACGCCGTGGCCATGCTTGACCAGTTCAGCGAATTCAGCGCCATCGAACAAGGCGCGCTGCAGTCCCACCCCGAACGGGTGGACGTGCGTGAAGTACTGGACGGCGTGGCCGCCAGCCTGCAGGCCACCCACCCGCCGGCCCTGCTGCGACTAAGCGTGCACGGCCACCACCAGTGGCTGCACACCGACCGCACGCAGCTTGCGCGCCTGGTGCAGAACCTGGCCGGCAACGCCGTGCGCTACAGCCTGGGCCCGCGTCCAGGTCGGCCGGCGCAGCCAGCTCGCGTGGTGCTGGCGGTGCGGCCGCAGCGCGCAAGCGATGGCAGCGAAGGCCTCGTCATCGACGTCGTTGACAACGGCCGCGGCATTCCGGCCGACAAGCTCGAAGCGGTCTTCGAACCCTATGTACAACTGGCGGACGGTGGCGGCGCCACACAGGGCGCGTCGCGTGGCGGGCGCGGCCTGGGGCTGGCCATCGTGCGGGGCCTCGCGGCGCAGCTGGGCCTGCAGCTGGCGCCGCTGCGCAGCACGCTGGGCCGGGGCACGCGCTTTCGGGTTCAGGTGCCGGCCGCGCTGCGGCGCCCGGGGCCG
>JAYSYB010000244.1:0-17074 GCA_043716775.1 Rubrivivax sp. | reverse complement strand
GCGTCCGGATCGGTGCCCGCGACGCTGCTGACCTTTCTGGTCATGCACCTGATGGGTGTGCAGTCCTCCAAGGGCGGCGTTCTGGCCTTCATGCTGGGCGCCGTGTTGCTGGCCTCGTCGATGGCGCTGCTGTTTCGCAACCAGATCGTCAGCTACCTCAGCCGCTTCATGACGCTGAACCCCGGTGACCTCATCACCACCGGCACACCGCCTGGCGTGGGCATGGGCATGAAGCCGAATTCGGTATTCCTCAAACCCGGTGACGTGATGACGCTGGGCATTGAAAAGCTGGGTGAACAGCGGCAGACGGTGCATGCCTGGGACCCCGCGCTGATTGACGGTTAGTGTCATGAGCAGCCCCACCATCCGCATCCACCCCGCTGACAACGTCGTCATCGCTCGCCGGCAATTGCTGGGCGGCACGGTGGTGGCTGAGGAAGGCATCACTGTCGCCGGTCTGGTTCCACCGGGCCACAAGCTGGCGACGCATGCCATTGCGGTGGGTGAGCCGGTGCGCCGCTACAACCAGATCATCGGCACCGCCACGCAGGCGGTGCAGCCGGGCCAGCACGTGCACACGCACAACCTCGTCTTCAGCAGCTTTGAGCGCACGCATGAACCCGGTGCTGGTGTCACACCCACGGCCTACACGCCCCAGCCCGCCACCTTCATGGGCATCGTGCGCCCTGACGGGCGCGTGGCCACGCGCAACTACATCGGCGTGCTGACCAGCGTGAACTGCAGCGCCACCGCCGCGCGGGCCATTGCCGACCACTTCAGGCGCGACATCCACCCTGAAGCGCTGGCCGACTTCCCCCACATCGACGGCGTCGTCGCGCTCACGCACGGCATGGGCTGCGCCACCGACAGCGAAGGCGAAGAACTGCGCGTGCTGCGCAGGACACTCGGCGGTTATGCCCGCCACCCCAACTTTGCCGCCGTGCTGGTGGTGGGCCTGGGCTGCGAGACCAACCAGATCCAGGGCCTGGTGGCGCAAGAAGGCCTGCAAGAAGGAGCCTGGCTCGTCACCTTCAACATCCAGGACACCGGCGGCACGGCCAAGACCGTGGCCCGTGGTGTCGAAGAGATCAAGCAGCTGCTGCCCCACGCCAACCGCGTGCAGCGCGTGCCGGTGCCGGCCAGCCACATCACCGTCGGCCTGCAATGCGGCGGCAGCGACGGCTACAGCGGCATCAGTGCCAATCCGGCGTTAGGTGCAGCGGTCGACCGCCTGGTGCGTCACGGGGGCAGCGCCATCCTCAGCGAGACGCCCGAGATCTATGGCGGTGAACACCTGCTGACACGCCGCGCCGTCAGCTCGGCGGTGGCCGACAAGCTGCGCGCGCGCATCAGCTGGTGGGAAAACTACACCGCGCGCAACGGCATGAAGATGGACAACAACCCGTCAGCCGGCAACAAGGCGGGCGGCCTCACGACGATTCTTGAAAAAAGCCTGGGCGCCATTGCCAAGAGCGGCACCACCAACCTGGTGGACGTGTATCAGTTTGCAGAGCGGGTCACCGCAAAAGGCTTCGTCTACATGGACACACCGGGCTATGACCCCGTGTCGGCCACGGGCCAGGTGGCGGGTGGCGCCAACCTGATCTGCTTCACCACTGGGCGCGGTTCGGCTTACGGTTGCGCGCCTTCGCCGTCGCTGAAGCTCAGCACCAACACGGCGTTGTGGCTGAAGCAGCAGGACGACATCGACATCGACTGCGGCGGCATCGTCGAAGGCCTGGACACGGTGGACGCCGTGGGCGAACGCATCTTCCAGCTCATGCTGGCCACCGCATCGGGCCGCAGCACCAAGAGTGAAGTGCATGGCTACGGGCAGAACGAGTTCGTGCCCTGGCAACTGGGTGCGGTGATGTAGGCTGCGTGCATCCCCGGCCGCACCACCCGCCCACCATGCACTTCATCCCCGCCATCACCCTGCTCGGCGAAGCCACGCCCCAGCACTGGAGCCTGGCGTTCGTTGACGGCAAGCTGCTGCTGCCTGAAGCCGAAGAAACACCGCTGCATCCGCTGGACCTGCGCGGCTGGCAGCCGTACGCTGAAGTGCGCCACTACCTGGGACGGCTCGACGGCCTGGACTGCTGGGCGCTGCGCCTGAGCGCGGCGCCCGACGGCTGGCGCGCCGTGCCGCTGCGCGCGGCAATGATGGGCTTCTCAGCCGCCTTGGCCGGCCTGGCCAGCCGCGCCGCACAGGTGCTGGACTGGGACCGCACGCACCGCCATTGCGGCGCCTGCGGCACGCCCACCGAACACCAGGTCGGCGAACGAGCGCGCCGCTGCCCGGCCTGCGGCCACACCGCCTACCCGCGCATCAGCCCAGCCATGATGGCGCTGGTGTGGCGCCCCGGTGAAGTGCTGCTGGCGCGCGCCCCGCACTTCACGACCGGCATGTACAGCGCGCTGGCCGGTTTTGTGGAAGCCGGCGAATCCATCGAAGACTGCATCCGCCGCGAAGTGGCTGAAGAAGTGGGGGTGCAGGTGGATGACCTGCGCTACTTCGGCAGCCAGAGCTGGCCCTTCCCAAACAGTCTGATGATCGCCTTCACGGCACGATGGACCAGCGGCGACATCGTGCCGCAGCCCGGTGAGATAGCCGATGCGCAATGGTTCGCCATCGACGCGCTGCCCAACATCCCGCCGCGCTTTTCGATCTCGGGGCACTTGATACGCGACACGGTTGCAGGGATGCGGGGTGCATCGGCGTAGCTGCAGCAACTTCAGGTCGGCCGCAAAACGGGCGCAGGCCTCCTGCTTGATGACCTGCACGCTGACGCGCGCCAGCAGTGCCGGTACGCAGCCGGATCAGCAAAAAACTTCTGTTCCCTGCGCCGCATGGGGAATCGCCAGCGTCTCGATGACCGCAGGCACGTACCACTCCTCGTTGATCGCTGGCCGGTGCAGCTCCAGGCCGGAATCCACCATCTCGACGCCTTCGCAGTTTTCCAGCGACGCCGATGCCAGCCGGGGCGAGAACGAACGCGGCACGGTTGGCGAAGCGACAACCTGGCACTTCACTGCCCCATTCGCACTTCAGCCTGCATGCCCTCTAACGTCGCGCCCTGCCTGGGCGTGCCCAGAAGAGCCTCTTCCGCCAGTGCAAAAGCGGGGTCGAAATTCAGGGCGGCCCGGAAAGCCTTGCGAGCATCGTCGAAGCGGTCCTCGTCCAGCAGCTTCAAGCCGGCCGCAAAGCTGGCATAGGCCTCCCAGCTGCGCGTGTGCACGCGGTGCACGCCGGGCGGCACATCCTTGATCGCCAGCGTTTCCAGAATGCCATAGACGATGCGCTTTTGCAGCGTGAAAAACTCGGCCTGGCCACCATCGGCTTCCTGCAGACCGACCACCTGCCCGGCCTTCACATCCGACACGGCGGTGTTGATCCTGTAGCGGCCTGAACCGGGGCCGGAGGGGCCAGGTTCGTTGTAGACCGACCCTGCGATGACCGTGCCGGCACCGAGCAAGCGGCCCTGCGCCAGGACGGTCGCGCGGTCGACGAGCGGGCTGTCGCTGAGCTTGAGTTCCAGCACCAGCCGGTCGATCTTCTCGCGCTCCAGCACGGTGATCGACGGCACGCGCGCAAGATCGGTCGTGATCATCGCCATCACCGCGCGATTGAACGAAGCACTGGCGGTCGGCGCTGCGCCCGGCCCCTGGTTCAGAAATGGAAACAGAGCCACATGCAGGCGGTCGGTCTGCAGGTACGGCGCCGTCTTTTCGCGCGCTGCCACTTGCCTGGCGAATCGTTTCGCTGCCTCGCGGTCCAGCAGCGTCAGGTAGCCCCTGACTTTTGTGCTTAGCGCCAGGTGGGCGGGGGCAATGGCCGCGTACTGCCGCCACGCCGCGATGGTGGCCTCGATGTCGCTGCGGGCCAGTGCGCTTGCACCCTCTTCATAGCGCAGGACCATCGCTTTTTGCACATCGGCAGCGGCAGCAAGAGCGGCAGGCTGCAGGCCCTGCCGCCAGTCCTGGAAGGCTGCGCGCCAGCTGGCGCAACCCGCCAGGGCCAGCGCGAGGCCCACGATGACAACCGACCTTGATGAGGTGTTGAACACGTCCGTCCTCCCAGGCTCTGGCCGCTCAGCCCACGTCCACCACCAGCCGCTGCATGCCAACCCGGCAACTGCCAAGTTCGACATGGACGCTGCCGGTGCCAGTGGTGACCAGGGTGACGAAGCGCTCGTGGCCGTTGCCGCGTGTCCACGGTGAGAACACGCTCGGCCCACCATACAGCCCGCCGCCCCAGCCGTCCAGATGCCCGATCTCCACCCGCGCTAAAGCCGGAGCCAGCAGCACCACACCTTCTGCCTTGGCCGTCAGGCGCAGCGGCTCCACGTGCGGCAGCGTCTTGGCCGAAGGCACACCACAGGTACCCAGGTAGCCGTGGTTGGCGACGCGCAACTCGGTGCGAGTGGTGTCACCCGTACGCTCCTGTTTCAGCACGCTCAGGCTGACGCGCGGCAACAGCGCGGCCACGCGCAGGAAAGCGGCGCTCTGCGTATTGCAGGTTTCCGGCAGGCGCTCAAAAGGCGGATTCCAGATGCCCACGCGCGGGTCAAAGCCGTTCACCTCCACCTCCCCCAGCTGCGGGTGCTGCACCTTCTGCCAAGTGCCGAAGATGCGGCCCGCGTTGTGCTGGCAGTCAAAGGCGGCCAGCGCGCGCATGTCCTTGCGCGCGAACTTGCTGTAGTGGTCAACGAAGGGTTTCTTGCGTTCAATGCCAAGCTGCTTGAACAGGTCCCACAGCTCCACCACGTAGGCCAGCGCGCCACGCTGGTGGTAGGCGTAGTCGGACAGGTCGCCGTGCAGAGGTTTGTCGGGTTCGTAGAGAAACTCATGAAAGCCACTCACGCTGGCGTAGCCCGTGTGTTCGGTCATCCAGGCTTCTACCTGCTCGAAGAGCGCCAGGTCGCCGGGGTTCATCTTGGCGTCGGGCTTGTCGCCCAATGGCCGTATCAGCACGCCGCCAAAGGTGTGCAGGTTCAGCCACACCATGATGTTGGGGTGGCGCGTTGCAAAGTCGAGCACGGCACGCGTTTCCGGCGCGCTGCCGGGGTAGTGGCCGGCGCCCACCTGCTGCGGTTCCGGCGCCCACATGTACGGAAAGTTGCGGTTGAAGTCGTAGAGGTTGTCGGACAGGAAGTAGGGCTCGGGAATGGTGCGGCCGTCGAAGTTGGCGATGCGGCCTTCGGGGTACAGGCGGTAGTACGGGCCCGCGTCTTCGGGCATGCGCGCCACCATCACCGCCGGCACCAGCGGCTGGCCGTCGTCGCCACACAGTTCCACCAGTTCACCTTCGGGGTCGGCCTTGCGCATGTACCCAACCCTGCCGTCGCCGTCGATGTCTTCGGCCAGCCAGCGCGCATGGCCCTGGTTCACGCGGTCGTCGAGCGGGCTCGACCGGACATAGCGGCCCCGCTTGAGCACCTCTTCAGCGCCGTCGGGCGAGATGCGCGGCACGACGTAGAACAGGGCCTCGCGGATGGCTTGCGCCATGTGCGCTGGCAGGGCTTTGCCACCGGCCTCATTGGCCCCGCTGTGGATGGCCAGGATGTCCTCGGCGATGGCCAATGCCACACTGGAACCGCAGACCTCGCTGGCGTGCATGTTGCCGTCGATCCAGACGGCTGGGCGATTCTCGTCCGGGTTGTGACCGATGGTCAGCATCGGGATGTCGCGCCCGGCTGCGCTCTGTCCGATGGGGCTCAAGTGCGCAATACCGGGATGCTGCACGACCCAGGCTCTGAGCTGGTCGCCGATTTCTGCATGGTCGAGGTACTTCTGGCGAAACATGCAGACTCCTGGGGCATTGAAAAAAGGAACCGCATGTTGCCTCATTCGGCATGCGCGGCGCCCGGCGCGAGGGCCGCGGGTTACCGCCTTGCCGCCGCGCCGCTCAATCGCCGAGGTTGGACGTGATGTTGATGCCGGCCAGGTGGCCCGTAATCATCAACCGAACCGCCCTACCCAGCCGGCGTTAGTCCAGGAGTCCGACAGCGCCGAGACTCACAACTGTCCACGCAGCGCGAGCGCGTCTTTGCGTTGCGGGAACGCTTCATCGGCGGCGAGGAGCGCATCGAGCGTCGCTCGGGCTTTCACCTTATCTCCGGATTTTGCATAGCCTACCGCCAAGTGATAGCGCAATGCCGTCGACTTGGGCGCTGCAGCAAGCGCTCGCTGCATCAGGTCGATGCCGCGCGCCGTGTTGCCCTGTTGCACCAATATCCAACCAATGGTGTCCAGAACTTTCGCATCGCCCGGGCGCAGCTTGAGCGCCTGTTCAGCGACCTGAAGTGCGCGCGGATCATTTTCCTGGTGATACAACCAAGCCAGGTTGTTGAAGGCGACGGCGTTGGCAGGATCGCGCTCGATAACGGTCTGGTAATGCCCGATGGCAACCTGGTTCTTCGCCGCTGCTGTCGCGGCATCCGCAAGATACATGCGCGATGCGTTGTCGGCAGGATGGCTTTTCAACCAGGCGACGGCTTTCGCATCGGCTTCCTTCGTTTTCCCCGCACGAACCAGCGCACCATACGCGTTGATGAAGAGCACGCTGCTCTTTGAAACTTCTAGCGCAGCGTCGTAGGCACGCGCCGCTCCTGCGAAATCCCCCTGACTCATTCGCACGTCGCCTTCGAGCGCAGCGCCCACGGGCGACTTGGGCGAACGGCTGCGTATGCGCTGGGCGAGCCTCAACGCTTCCGGATAACGCCCTGCGTTCGCCACCAGCGTGGCCATCGCCACTTCCGCATCAAGGTATTCAGGTTGCAGTTCCAGCGCTTTTGCTAACGAAGCCTGTGCAGCAGCGATATTCTTGGATTCGGCGAGCGCCGAGGCTAGACCGTAGTGCGCGGCGGCCGAATTGGGCGTTAGTTTCACAAGGCTGTAATAGGTCGCCAAGGCGTCCGCACTTTCTCCCACCGCAAGCTGTGTCTTGGCCAGCAGCGAGACCGCCTCGGCGCTTTGCGGATTGGCCAACTGGGCCCGTCGCGCCGTCGCTACCGCCGCGCGGAAATCCTTTCTCTTCAGGTAATGCTGGGTCAGGAGAAGGTGCGGCCGCAGCGTCGCAGGCGAGGCCGCAGCAGCCCTTTCGAGCCACCTTAACCGGTCTTCATCGTCAAGGGCAAGATCAGCAATGTCCGCCAGCGACAGCATGGCCGATGTACTGGATGGGTTCTTCTCGAAAAACGTGTTCAAACGTTTGCGGGCCGCCTCCAAATTCTTGTCACCCACGTCCAATGCCGCCAGACTATTTGCAGCGAGAAAATAGTCGGGTTGAAGCGCGAGTGCTGTCTCGAGATTCTTGCGAGCTTGAACTGTATTCCCTTGCGCCAGTAGAATTTGCGCCCTTAAACTGAAAACATTTGCACTGGCCGGCTGCTTCTTTTCGAGCGCGGCGATGACGGCAAGTGCCTTGTCGTACTCCCTGCGCTCCAGAAGGGCCGCCGCGAGGATCAGATCTGCCCTTGACGGATCGCTGGACAGTCCCGACGCGGACGTGAGATCGGCGATTCCGCTGTCCGTGTCCCCGTTTGCGAGGCGACTGATGCCGAGCTGGGTGCGCACCTTTGCATCTTGCGGAGCCAGCGCCGCAGACTTCTTCAAATACTCAACAGCCTGGGCGAATTGATTCCTTCTGAGAGCTGCTTCTCCGGCAATCGCGAAAACCTGAGCGTCATTGCCTGCCGCCAGCAAAGGATTCATGAACTCCAGCGCCCTGTCGGGTTGACCAGTACGCAGCGAGTTGGCGGCCAGTAGCTTGCGCGTGGGGACGTCGTTGGGGAAATGGCTCAAATATGCCGAAAGCTCCCGCTCAGCCTGCGCGCTGGAGCCGGTGAAATAGGCGACTGCTCCAGCCAGCCGCATGCTCGGCAAGTGATCGGGTGCAAGCTTGCGAACCTGCTGAATTGCATCGCGCGCTTCGGCGTACTTCTTCTCACTGACGTAGATTGAGGCCTGCTGGTAGACGGCCATCAGATTCTGCGGTTGCGACTTCAGAACCTCAGCGATTTCGGTGCGTGCAGCGTCGAGTTTGTCGGTGCCGATGTACAGATCAGCCAACCGCAGACGCGACTGAACATCGTTGGGCCTGATGTCGAGCGCTCGTCGATAAGACTTTTCAGCATTTTCCAACGCTGAGCGGCTGCGCTGCAAGTCGCCCTTGAAGAGCCATGCATCCGCATTTTCTGGCGCCTGCTCGAGCATCGAAGTGACTGCCTGCAACGCTTCGTCAATTTTTCCTTCGCGCCCGACGAGGCGTGCGAGGCCCAGTTGTGCAGGAATGAAACTGGGGTTCTTTTTGAGTGCCGCTGAATATGAGAACTTTGCATCCTGACGTCCGGCACCCACTCTGGCATCACCCTGCAAGGTCAGAAGTTCCGGTGTGAGTTCCGGGTGTTCTTTCTGGAGCAGCTCGAGGTCGTCCAGCAACCTCTTGTACTCGCCTCGGCCCAGCCACGAGCGCGCAAGTCCTGCTGTGACGGCAAAAGGGTCGGCATGTTCCTGCTGCGCTCGGCGGAGTTCCACTTCCGCAAACGCGTACTCGCCCGTTTCGTTGTAGAGGGTTCCGAGCAGCAGGCGGGCATTGCTGTCGTCAGGCGCCGTCGACAAGGCACTCTTCAGCAGAATAATGGCTGCTTTATGGTCGCGCTTTGCGTGAAAGGCTCTAGCTTGCTCTGTGTATTCCGCAGCGGACGGCGCCTTGCCGCAGCCGAAAAGAACCAACACGATCAGCGCACTCAGATAACTCGTGGCGCGAGCTTTGGCCGTGGTTCGCATGGGTAAACTCAATCAGAGTGACGACTCTTAATTGTGATCTGTCGTTGTCGACTGTGCTCTATTGGGCCGCCCGCCAGCTGATCAGCGGGCAAGCGAACAGGTGCGGCAATGATCAACCTGAGTCCAGCGGCGCCATCAAAAAAGCCGGGGTGATGACCCCCGGCTCGCAGATTGAACGGTGACCGTCGTGATGATCAAGCGCTGTTGCGGCGTTGCGCGATGCCCAGCCCGAGCAGCGCTGCACTGACAAGCAGGAGCGACGTGGGTTCGGGAATCCGACGCTGCGTCAGCACATTCTCTTGGCTGGCGCTACGCAGCGTGATCGAGTAGTCCCCGGCAGCGAGGAACCCCGACGTCCCGCTGAAGAAGCCGGACAAGGGACCAATGAGACACCCACTAGGTGGAATGCCACTGTTCGAGCCGCAGCCCTGCTGGAGACTGAACGGATCCGAAGTTTCGCCTGCATCAAGCAACCCATTCGGCGCGAACCGGTAGACCACAAGACCGGTCGCCCCATTGATGATGGAAAACTCGTTCGCAATGCTGGCATTGGCAGTTTCACCGGCCAAATCCGCTTCAGCCCTCAGCAAGATCGAGTCCGTGAAGCTAAACGTGAAGGTACCGCCAGTGCTAACCCGGATGGCTGCGTCCGCCGTACTACGGCCTGCACTTGCTCCGCTTAGGCCAGAGCCAGAAAGCGCACGCCCCTCAGCGACGTTGTTGACGTTCGGAACGCCGCCGGCCCCAAACGGGGAGCCCGCCGAGACAAAAGCGTCGCCGCGCGCGCCCGTCATCCCGAGTGATTGAGTGAAGGTGTTTTCGGCCGGGAATGGGCCGGGGCCGGCCGTTGCCTGAAATGCATTCGACGCGTTACCCAGAACCACCGGATCGGTGTCTCCAGCGACCGGAAAACCGCTGAACTGCGCCGACGTGATGCTGTCGCGGGAAGAGATGCCGATGAAGCTGAAAACCGCAGTAGAGGTGATCGCAAAGCCCGTGATTTGGTTTCTCGCAAACGCATACGCGTCTGCATGCGCGGCACCGGACCCACTTAACCCGGCTATCACCCCGATCATGCCTACGATCGCCTTCGTTCTGGTGTGCAACATTGTGGTTCTCCTGAGAGTTAGATAAAAGCTCGCCCGTGAGATCTACCAATGAGTAGCTGTGCGCCACGCTGGGAATCTTGTCGCTTCGACATGCACAGTTGATGCCAGAAGGAAAAAAGTCATACAGATTGACAGTTTAGGTACTTTTCAGTAGAGACCCTCTTGACATACTGTAAATTTATTCGACGTAAAGCAATTTAACCAGGCGATATTAGGACGGGTGGCCCGAAGAGCCACCGATCTAGCGACCGCACGCAATTCTGCCCACGCCCAAAAAACAGCCCCCGCCGGCTGCCGTGAAGTCAGATGCTGCACAGACTATCGGCCAAGGAAGCGCGCGGGTCTGTTCGCCAACGCACCTTCAGGCGACTTGCTCCCCTTGCATGGAGGTAACGATGCACGCCGACGAAATTTGCGTCTAGATGAACTCGTCGATGGCGTACTGCAGCGTCCATGCCTGCACGGCGTCGTCGATCTCGGCCACGCGCGCCTCGCGGCCGTCGTTGCGCGCCAGGCCCACATCGGCGCCCGGGGCGTCGCGGTCGATTGCCAATGGCGGTGTTGAGCCTGCATGCTGAGCTCGATCGGCACACGCGGGTCGCGCGCGCCCTGCAGGCCGGGCAGCGTGGCCGAAGACGGCGGCGGTTCGCACGGCAGCTACCCCGCAGCGTTGCTGACGCTGATCGATAAGAACGGAGTGCCGATCGAGACCTCGCTCAGGCGCGTGACGATCTGCGTGCGCGACGCTACCAAAGGCAAGCAGGAACCGCGAATGGAAAGGAGGCTGACAGGCGAGTTTTATTTCATCGTCAACGACAGCCCGCAAATCACTGCGCGGCAGGTGCCGGCCAACGCAGATGCTGCCGCCAGGCAGGCTTCGGATTCCATCAACACCGTAGCCACACCTACCAAGCGTGTTTGGTGGAGCACCCGAGCGGCTGTACGCGGCCGCCGCGTGCATGAAGCTGGCCAGCCTGAGGCAGCGCCAGCGCCTGCCAGCGCGCTGGCGGCACCGGCAGCTGCAGCTCCGGCTGGCGATGGGCTGGCGCCGGTGCAGCACGGGGACTGATCGTTTCCGCCTGGGCCATCCCCGGCAATGGCGCACTGCAGGCAGGCAACAAGGGGGGCGCAGGCACAACATCACAAGAGATCCAGCGGACAGGGCGAGTCATCACGTTTCGATTCCGCCCCGCGAGGCCGGCGCCCAGGCCAATGCCTGACACTTCAGGCTTCTGCAGCTGATTCCTCGACCGCGTGCAATACCCCACCTACGACCCCGCTTCCGCCGTCACGCCGCTCAGCCCGGAGGAAATTGCCGCGCTGGACCTGCTGCTGCAACGCCTGCAGTCCGACACCGCGATGAGCCTGGACGGTTTTGACGGTTACCTCACCGCCTTTGCCATCGGCCCAGCCGCACTGCGCGATATGCCCACCGCCGACTGGCTGCCACTGATCTGGGGCGGCGACCTTGTTGCCGACGACGATGCCGCACCCTTCACCACCAAACGCCAACGCAAGAACACGGTGGTTCTGGCGCTGCGCCACCTGCGCCACCTGGGGCAGCAGCTGCGCGAAGCGCCGAACGAATGGGAACCGATCTTCAGCATTGCCGAAAAGGGTGCCGACGAATTTGCCGATGCGCGCGAGTGGTGCATGGGCTTCCTGCAGGCGGTGGACCTGCAGCCCGCTGCCTGGGGCGACGTGTGGCAAGACGCGGCGCTGGCGCCGCTGCTGGTGCTGGGCGGCGGACTCGAAGGGCAGGCGCAAGAAGTGGCGGCAGCGTCCGCCCGCGCCGATCTTGACGACCTGGACGACCCCGCAGTCTGCGACAAGCTCAGCCGCACTGTCCCCGACGCGGTGCTACATCTGTTGGCGCGCAGCGCTGCTCAGTGAGGCCAGCAGGCTGGCGCCCAGCGCCTCGGCAACTTCGATGCCGTCCACGCCGGCGCTCATGATGCCGCCGGCGTAGCCTGCGCCCTCACCCGCCGGGTACAGGCCCTTCACGTTCAGGCTCTGCAAGTCCTTGCCGCGTGTGATGCGCAGCGGCGACGAGGTGCGCGTTTCCACGCCCGTCAACACCGCATCAGGCATCGCAAAACCCTTGATCTGGCGCTCGAAGGCGGGCAGCGCCTCGCGGATGGCGGCCAGCGCATAGCCAGGCAGGCTGGGCTGCGCGGGGTCGGCCAGGTCAGTCAGTTGCACGCCGGGCTTGTAGGATGGTTCCACGCTGCCCAGCACGGCCGATCGCTGGGCCTTGATGAAGTCAGCCACCAGTTGCCCGGGCGCGACGTAGCCACCGCCGCCCAGTGCGTAGGCGCGCGACTCCCACTGGCGCTGGAAGGCCAAACCGTCGAGCGGACTGACGGCGCCTTCACCCGGCTGCTGTCGGTAATCGGCGGGGTTGATGCCGACGACGATGCCGGCGTTGGCATTGCGCTCGTTGCGGCTGTACTGGCTCATGCCGTTGGTGACCACACATTCGGGTTCGGAAGTGGCAGCCACCACCGTGCCGCCCGGGCACATGCAGAAGCTGTAAACGCTGCGGCCATTGCTGGCGTGGTGCACCAGCTTGTAGTCGGCCGCGCCCAGCACCGGGTGGCCGGCGCTCGGTCCGAACCGCGCACGGTCGATCAAGCTCTGCGGATGTTCGATGCGAAAGCCCACCGAGAAGGGCTTGGCTTCCATGAACACGCCGCGCGCGTGCAGCATCGTGAAGGTGTCGCGTGCACTGTGGCCCAGGGCCAGCACGACGTGGTCGCTGCGGATCTCGGCGCCACTCTGCAGCGCCACGCCCCGGATGTGCCCGTCCTCGATGCGCACATCCACTACCTGCTGCCCGAAGCGCACCTCACCGCCCAGCGTGGTGATCTCGGCGCGCATCTTCTCGACCACACCGACGAGCCTGAAGGTGCCGATGTGCGGCTTGGCGACGAAGAGGATTTCATCGGGCGCGCCCGCCTTCACGAATTCGGTCAGCACCTTGCGCGTGAGGTGGCGCGGGTCGCTGATCTGGCTCCAGAGCTTGCCGTCGCTGAAGGTGCCGGCGCCGCCTTCGCCAAACTGCACGTTGCTGGTGGGGTCTAGCACACCCTGGCGCCACAGGGCCCAGGTGTCCTTGCTGCGCTGACGTACTTCGCGGCCGCGCTCCAGCACGATCGGCGCCAGGCCCATCTGCGCCAGCACCAGCGCGGCAAACAACCCGCAAGGACCGAATCCCACCACCACCGGCCGCAGATTGCCCGACGCGACGAAGTCCGCCGGTGCCTGGGCGACGAACCGGTAGTGCGTGTCGGGAGAGGGGCGGACGTGCAGGTCGCCTGCGTGGCGTGCCAGCAAGGCGGCTTCATCGACACCGTCGGCCAGTTCGCAGTCGATGGTGTATATCAGCAGCACCGCCGCCTTGCGCCGCGCGTCGTAGGCGCGGCGGAAGACGGTGAAGGAATTCAGCGCAGCAGAGGGAATCTGAAGGCGTGCCAACACTGCCGGCCGCAGCGCCTCATCGGCATGCGACAGCGGCAAGCGAAGTTCGGTGATGCGGACCATCGATCAAGTCAAGCCCCGAAGGGCTGTGCGACTCAACCGCCCTTCTTGGGGCGCTTGCCGGGGTTCTTCTTGCTGCGGGTGTGCGAACCGCGTTCCAGGCTGACCTTCTGGCCGCGCTGCGTGGTGATGGTGACGCCGACAGGGGCTGCCGGACGCGGGGTGGCCTTGCGGTCGGCTTCGGTGACTATTCTGTTGCCCATAGCGATACTTTCAAATTTGAACAAAACCCTGGATTAGGCCACAGCTTGTGGCCAAGTCGAACCTGGCCCGCCAGATTGAGCCTTGCTTTGCCATCCATGACAGCGAAGTTCTCCGCGCATGCGGCCGATATGGCGCAGCAGCGCGCTCTGGCGCCGTCGCCTAAGAATGCAGTGACGCGGTCAAACATCAGAAAGAGAACAGCACCAGATTGCCATCTGCGGAAATCGCACGCACGCCGCCGGACAGTGGCACAGCGCCCGAGTCCGCTCCACAGCGAAGGCAGCTCAGCGCCGCATCACTGTTTGGCGTCGAATGTGTTGCACTGGCCGACGCTGCCAGTGTCCAGCCCGCGCTTAAACCAGCTCACGCGCTGCTGGCTGCTGCCGTGGGTGAAACTTTCGGGCACGACGCGCCCGCGCGATGCTTTCTGCAGCGTGTCGTCGCCAATCTGGCTCGCGGCATTGAGCGCTTCTTCGATGTCGCCGCGCTCGAGCCAGCCCTTGCTCTGCTGCGAATGGTGCGCCCACACGCCGGCCAGGCAGTCGGCCTGCAGTTCGACACGCACCGACAGCGCGTTCATCTGCGCTTCACTGACCTTGCCGCGCATGGCGTCCACCTTGGCCGTGATGCCCATCAGGTTCTGCACGTGGTGCCCCACTTCGTGCGCGACGACGTAGGCCTGCGCAAAGTCGCCAGGTGCGCCCAGGCGCTTGCTGAGGGTATCGAAGAAGTCCAGATCGACATACACCTTGCCATCGCCCGGGCAGTAAAACGGGCCCATGGCCGATTCGCCGGTGCCGCAGGCCGTGGGCGTGGCACCCCGAAACAGCACGAGCTTAGGTTCGCGGTAGGCAGAGCCACCGGCCTGCATCACCTTGCCCCAGACCTGTTCGGTGTCGCGCAACACGGTCGATACAAACGCAGCCGCCTTGTCGTTAGCCGGCGGGCGTTGCGCCGGGCCGGGCGCCTGTTGCGATTGCGGGGCCTCCATGCCACCGCCGCTGAGCAAACCCAGCACCGTGAGCGGGTTGATGCCAAACACCCAGCCCGCCACCAGCGCGATGGCAATGCTGCCGATGCCGATGCTGCGGCCGCCGATGAAGCCCCTGCCACCGCCCCCGCTACCCCCGCCGCCTTCACTGCGGCGGTCTTCGACGTTGCTGCTCTGGTCCTGGCCTTCCCACTTCATGGCGCGCTCCTGGTGTTGCGCCGCATTGTGCGGCCGGGTGATGCGCGGGCCACCGTGCTCAGGTCTTGGGCAGCGTCACGCCGGTCTGGCCCTGGTACTTGCCGCCGCGGTCCTTGTAGCTGGTTTCACAGACTTCGTCGCTCTCGAAGAACAGCACCTGCGCGCAGCCTTCACCGGCGTAGATCTTGGCCGGCAATGGCGTGGTGTTGCTGAATTCCAGGGTCACGTAGCCTTCCCACTCGGGTTCGAGCGGCGTGACGTTGACGATGATGCCGCAGCGCGCGTAAGTCGACTTGCCCAGGCAGATCGTCAGCACGTTGCGCGGGATGCGAAAGAATTCCAGTGTTCGCGCCAGCGCAAAGCTGTTGGGCGGGATGACGCAGACGCCCTTGTTGATGTCGACGAAGCTGTTCTCGTCAAAATTCTTCGGATCCACCACCGTGCTGTGGATGTTGGTGAAGACCTTGAATTCGGGCGCACAGCGCACGTCGTAACCGTAACTGCTGGTGCCGTAGCTGACGATGCGCTGGCCTTCGACATCAGTGCGCACCTGGCCGGGCTCGAAGGGATCGATCATGCCGTGCGCTTCAACCATGCGGCGTATCCACTTGTCGCTCTTGATGCTCATTTGGTGCCCATTTTCGGCAGGTTGCCGAGGGCGGATTCTAGGTTCATGCGCTAGGATGAAGCGGCAAGGAGACACCCACCATGGCCAGCCTTTTCCGCCCCGCCGCCGGGTTGCTGAACCAGTACGCGGAGTACCACCGCGACAGGCGCAACATCCTCACCCACTTCGTCGGCGTGCCGATGATCGTCTTCGGCGTCGGCGTGCTGCTGGCGGGCTGGCAATTCACGGTGGCTGGCCTAGTGCTGACACCGGCCTGGGTCGCCTTTGCGCTGGCGGCAGCCTGGTATCTGACACGCGGCCACCTGGGGCTGGGCGTGGCTACCACCGCGGGCGTCGGCTTGCTGATGGCCCTGGCGCACCGGGTCAGCAGCGCTCCGCTGGCCACCTGGCTGGCGTGGGGCCTGGGCTTCTTCGCCGTGGGCTGGGTGATCCAGTTCATCGGCCACTACTACGAAGGCAAGAAGCCAGCCTTCGCCGATGACATCGTCGGTCTGCTGGTAGGCCCGATGTTTGTGGTGCTGGAAATGCTGGCGCCGCTGGGCCTGTTCAAGGGCTTGTCGGCCAGCGTGCAACATCACGCCGGCCCTACCTTCATCCGCGACCTGGCGCACCCCGCGACGCGATGACCCGTGTACCCGGTCCGGTGGCCGTCATGAGCCGGTTCAGTCTGGGCGTGTAGCTTGTGCAGCCCGGCGCCGGAGGCTCCTGAAAGCCCGCCTGGGGCTTGCCGAAGGCCGCGCTAGTTGGCGCTGGGGAAAAACAACTGTTCCCCACCGATCTTGTAGCCGGCGATCGCCGCTTGCCCGGGTGCGGACGTGATCCAGTCCGCAAACTGCTGTGCCAGCGCCTGCTTAACGTGCGGGTGGCGGGCCGCATCCACCACCATCACGCCGTAGGGGTTGAAAAGGCTTCGGTCGCCTTCGACCAGCACCTTCAGTTCACCGCGGTTCTTGAACGACAGCCAGGTGCCGCGGTCCGCCAACGTATAAGCACTTAACGAAGAGGCCATGTTCAGCGCCGGGCCCATGCCGCAGCCGCATTCTCGGTAGCCGGCAGGTTTATCGGCCGGTTTGGCAGACACCATGTCAACACCCGCCGTCCTCCAGTAGCGCAGCTCGGCGGCATGGGTGCCGCTCTTGTCGCCGCGCGAAATGAAGATGCCGCCCGAGCCTGCTTTGGCCAGCTTGCCAAGCGCCGCGCTGACACTGTTACCACGCGTCTGAGCGGGGTCGGCCGCGGGGCCGATCAGCACAAAGTCGTTGTACATGACCGGCCAGCGGCGCTTGGCAAAGCCTTCGGCAACAAACTTTTCCTCGGCCAACGTGTCGTGCACCAGCACCACGTCGGCGTCACCGCGCCTTGCGCTGTCCAGCGCCTGGCCGGTGCCCACGGCCACCACGCGCACCTCAATGCCTGTGGCCTGTTTGAAGATCGGCAACAGGTGTCCGAAAAGGCCTGACTGTTCGGTGGACGTGGTGGACGCCATCACGATGGTGGTGGGCACAATGGCTGTCTGCGCTATTGAAAGCATAGCTGTCCAGGCAATCAGCACCCCGACTAACGCCCTGAATGGCTTGAAATTCACGCTTTTTGAGCCCTTGTTCATGCAAGTTC
>JAYSYB010000243.1:0-1789 GCA_043716775.1 Rubrivivax sp. | reverse complement strand
ACCACTCGGCGTAGGCCACCGACGCATCCGACACCAGGGCCGTCATGCTGGCGCCGACTTTCGGTGATTGGCCGCGCTCGGCCAACAACAGGGCTTGCCCGCTGAGGCGATCCGACAGGCGGCCACTCACGGTGAGCAAGGCCCGGTCGGTGGCGTTGGTCGAGCCCACATCCAGCGCAAAGATGTCGTCGCCCGCCACCGAGCCCATTTTTGGCGCCACCGCCAATGACACCCCGCCGCTTGTCCACAACTGCCCGAGCCGCAGCATCGCTGTGCCGAGGCGGTTTTCGCGCAGCGCTACCGGGTCGGCGGTGGTGATGGTTTGCGAGGCGCCGACGCGGAAGTAGTCGGTGGGGTTGTAGCCGAAGGCGGGCCCATGCCTCAGGTTGACCCGGCCAAGCTCGGCTGCCGCCGTGCCGGCCGGCTCTTGCCAGCCGGCATAGGCCTCGCGCAGGCTGTTTCGCGTGTTGCGCTGACCGGCAGGCACCGGGTGGATGTCGTCCAGGCGGTCGGACAAGGACAGCCGCCAAGCCTCGTTCAACTGGGTTGACCACCGAACATCCACCGCCAGCCGATGGCCGTTTTGGAGACCCGCGCCGTAGCGCTGATCAATGCGTCCGATGGCGGCCTCCAGCGTCATCCGGTTGGCCGATCCGCTGGCGGCCTCCGCAGTGGTCGGCGTGCTTTCCAGTGCCAGTGCGTCTTCATCGGCGGCCATGGTGTGCGGGGCCAGGCCAAGGCCTGCCGCCAAGGCGGTGCTCAAGATCCAGGGAGAAGTGGCGTGCATGGTCTCAATCGGCTGTGAAGCGTGGCAGGTAATCGCGCTGGAACCAACTGGTCGGCGCATTGCGAAACGCGTAATCGCTCAGTCGGACGATGGTGACCGATTGCGGCTCCAGCCCGTCGATGATCACTGTCTCGGTCGGCCGGTCCATGCCCAGCTGGGGCTGAAAGCGCCGGTAGTACGCGGTCTTGAGCAGCCGTCCCGACTCGGCAAAGAATCGTGCCTTCAGCGGCGCCTGGCTGCCAGCATCCACCCACAACTCGATGGCGGCGTACGCGGCATCGGTGTTGGCGGCAGTGAGTTGAAGTTTCACGGCCTGCCGCTTGCGCCGCTCGCCATCCTGAACCTCTTCTTCGGCGGCTACCGCCGCCTTGTAGTCACGGGCAAAATTCACCGTCACCACATCGCCGTTGGACGCCTGACCCATCAAGCGCTGCTGCGGCGAGATGCGCACCGCCGCCTTGGTGCCGGGGTCGTAGATCCACAGGTCACTGCCGTTGCGCAGCATCACCTTGCCCGCATCTCGAATCGGCTGCACGAAACGCAGGATGCTGGCGAACTGGCCACCGGCCTCCAGCGTGCGTGCGTAGCTGACCAGCGACGTGCTGTTGACCTGAACGCCCTTTTCGAATTCCGTCAGCGTGACGGTCACCCGAAACGGCTGGTTGGGGTTGCGGATGGCATCGCTGGCGGCCAACAACTGTTGCGCATCGGGTGCTGCGGTGGCCAGACCGCCCAGGGCAGCGAGCCCCGTGCCCAGCATGGCGCCCAGCAGCCCGCCCAGCAGCCCCCGCCGGCGCGCGAATCGTGCGCTGAACAATGAAAGGGTGGTATCTCGGTCACGCATGGCGCAGGGCCTCCACGATCTTCAAGTCGGCAGCGCGCCACGCCGGCCACCAGGCCGATGCGGTGGCGATCAGGATCAGGCCCAGCGTGGTGCCGATCACCGTGGTGGCGTCGCCCAGCACCCGCAGTTGAAGTGGCAGCCGCTCCGAACTGCCGGGC
>JAYSYB010000242.1:0-5673 GCA_043716775.1 Rubrivivax sp. | reverse complement strand
CGATCTCAAGGCAGTACGCTGGCTACGGCCTGCCGCAGGGCGACCTGATCCAGGAAGGCAACGTCGGCCTGATGAAGGCCGTCAAGCGCTTCGACCCTGAACAGGGCGTGCGCCTGGTGAGCTACGCCATGCACTGGATCAAGGCCGAGATCCACGAATACATCCTGAAAAACTGGCGCATGGTGAAGGTGGCCACCACCAAGGCGCAGCGCAAGCTGTTCTTCAATCTGCGCTCGATGAAGCAGGGCCTGAAGCAAAGCCACGGCGAGGCCGCCGACGGCGAGACTTTCCGCAACACGCTGACGCCCGATGAAGTCGCGCACGTGGCGCGTGAACTGAACGTCAAGCCCGAAGAAGTGATCGAGATGGAAACCCGCATGTCGGGTGGCGACGTGGCGCTGGAGCCGCAAACTGACGACGGCGAAGAGAGCTACGCGCCCATCGCCTACCTGGCAGACGACACCAATGAACCGACGCAGCGCATCGAAGCGCGGCAACGCGACTGGATGTCCAGCGACGGCATCAGCACGGCGCTGGCGGTGCTGGACGAACGCAGCCGCCGCATCGTCGAACAGCGCTGGCTGCAGGTGAACGACGACTCTTCAGGCGGCATGACGCTGCACGAGCTGGCGGCGGAATACAGCGTCAGCGCCGAGCGCATTCGTCAGATCGAAGTGGCGGCTTTGAAGAAGATGCGCAAGGCGCTGGAAAGCGTGACCGCCCACTGACGTTGCGTTGACTGGCGCCCAGCCTCAGGCCTGCGCCAGCAGCTGCTTGATGTCCTGCGCCAGCGCGTCGGCGCCGGTGCCATAGCGCGTGAAGAGCCGTACCCGGCCCTGCGTGTCGAAGACATAGCTGGCCGCCGTGTGGTCCACGCTGTAGTTGGCCTCCGTACTGCCCGGCACCTTGGCGTAGAAAACCTTGAAGGCCTTCGCCGTGGCCAGCGTTTCTTCTGGCGTGCCGCGCAGCGCGACGAAGTCCGTGCCGAAGTTATTGACGTAGGCTTTCAGCAGCGCGGGCGTGTCGCGGTCCGGGTCCACCGTGATGAAGATGCCCTGCACGCGCGCGCCGTCGGCGCCGAGTGCTTTCTTCACGGCGGTCAATTCCAGCAGCGTGGTGGGGCAGACATCGGGGCATTGCGTGAAGCCGAAAAACACCACCACCACCTTGCCCTTGAATTCGGCCAGCGACCGGTGTTTGCCGTCGGCGTCGGGCAGGTTGAAGTCCCGGGCGTAGTCGGCGCCTGTGATGTCGATGGACTTGAAGGACGGCGAAGGGGAAGGCGCAACACCGGGCGCCGCGCCGGGTGCCGCGCGGTCACAGGCCGCGACCAAGGGTGCGGCCAGGCCGCTCAACATCAAGTCACGCCGGGAAATAGCCATGGGTTCAGGTAGTGATCGATCAGCAGCGCGGCAAACAGCAGCGACAGGTGCCAGATGGAAAAACGAAAGGTGCGGCGCGCCAGCGCGTCGCTGTAGTGGCGCCACAGCTGCCAGCCATAGGCCATGAATCCGATGCCCAGGACGACGGCCGCTGCGAGGTACAGCGGCCCGCTCATGCGAAACACAAAGGGCAGCAGCGTCGCGGCGAAGAGCACGATCGTGTACAGCAGCACCTGCAGCCGCGTGAATTCAGGGCCGTGAGTGATGGGCAACATCGGCAGGCCGGCCTTGCGATAGTCCTCGGCGCGGTACAGCGCCAGGGCCCAGAAGTGGGGCGGTGTCCACAAAAAGATGATCAAGCACAGGATCAGCGCTTCGTGGCCGACGGTGCCGGTCATTGCGGCCCATCCCAGCACCGGCGGCATAGCGCCTGAGGCGCCGCCGATGACGATGTTCTGTGGTGTCAGGGGTTTGAGCACCACGGTGTAGATGACGGCATAACCTACGAATGTGGCGAAAGTCAGCCACATCGTCAGCGGGTTGACCCAGAGGTACAGCACCGTGCTGCCGGCCGCGCACAGCACGGCTGAAAAAATCAGGGCCTGCGCCGTGCTGAGCTGGCCCTTGGCGGTGGGGCGCCATGCGGTGCGCGCCATGCGGCTGTCGATCTGCTGTTCTACCAGGCAGTTGAAGGCCGCCGCCGCCGCAGCGACCAGCCAGATGCCGACGGTGGCCAGGCCCGCCAGGCGCCAGTCGGGCCAGCCAGGTTCGGCCAGCAGCATGCCGATGAGGGCGCAGAAGACGATCAGCTGCACTACGCGCGGTTTGGTCAGCGCGTAGAACTGGCTCCACACGGTGGCAGCGGTTCTGGGGGCGGCGAGTGTCTGTTCCATCGGGTGGCCGATTCTAGGAGGCCGACCACACCAGCGGACGCGACGCCGACACGGCCGCTGCGGGCCGCGAACGCGCCAGCAGCAGCGTGAGCAGCAGCACGAGTCCCGCCGCACCCGCCGAATGGCCCAGCGCAGCGACCAGCGGCCAGCCCAGCACGACGCTCGACAGGCCACTGGCAACTTGCGCCACCAACAAGGCGGCCAGCGCCTGTGCAAAGCCCTTGCAGGCAGCACCTGAGCGCCACAGCCGCCATGCCAGCGTACCCAGCACAAGCACCACGGCACCCGCGGTCATCCGATGAGCCATGTGGACGGCAACCTGGGACTCCAGCGTGCGTGCGACAGCGGAGCCCGCTTCAGCCACGTCCCCCAGGCCGCGCAACAACGTGAAGCCGTTGCCGAAGTCCATCGCTGGCCACCATTCGCCATTGCACTGCGGGAAGCCCGCGCAAGCCAGCACCGCATAGTTGCTGCTGACCCAGCCGCCAAGTGCGACTTGCAGAGCAAGCAGTGCCGCAGCAGCCCAGGCGAGGCGCCGCAAGCCGACACTCAGTGCCAGCGGCTGTTGCCGCAGTGCCGCCTGTTGCACCGCCAGCAAGGCCAGCAGCAGGAGGCCACCCAGCAGGTGCAGCGTGACGATGGCGGGGTAGAGCTTGAGCGTCACCGTGTACTTGCCGAACGCGCCCTGCACACCCACCCACAGCATCGTCAGCGTGGGCCACCACGGCGACAGCGGCAGCTGCTTGCGCGCGCGCCAGGCCGCTGCGGCCATCGCCACCGTCAACACGCCCACGGTCATGGCAAGGTAGCGGTGGATCATCTCGATCCAGGCCTTGTGCCAGCTCACCGGCCCGCCGGGAGCGGCCGTTTGCGCAGCCTGGATTTCTTCACGCGCACCGAGGGGGCTGACTTCGCCGTAACAACCCGGCCAGTCGGGGCAGCCCAGGCCGGAGTCACTCAGGCGCGTGAAGGCGCCGAAGACGATGAGGTCAAAGGTGAGGAAGAGCGTCAGCGCAGTCAACGCCAAGAGCCGCGTGCGCATGTCGGCGCCGCGCTGGCGCAGCCACCACCACGACAGTGGCAGCGTGGCCAGGGCCAACGCCAGCAGCATCAGGCGCAAGGCTGGCGCCAGGTCAACAAGCGGTTGCGGGCTCAAGTCCATCTGCGCTCGAGCGCCTCAGCGCCCCGGCAAATCCCAGCTGGCAGACGCACGCAGCACACGGTCCAGGTCGCGCTTGACGCGGCCGGGGTCCGGGCCGGGCGGCATGCGCATCATCCATTCACCCATCGGGTCGACGAGGTAGAGGTGGTCTTCCAGCGCGCGCCCTTCTGCAGGCACCAGCCAGCGCGCCAGCGCATCGCGCGGCACCCGCAACGCGGTCAGGGGTGCCTTGCCGTTAATGGCCTCGTTCAGCGCGGGCGACAGCGGGGCCTCGTCGGTGATGAACCAGACCTTGTCGAGCCGGTCGCTCTGACGGCCCAGCATCTCGCGCAACTGGCGCTGCATGAACAGGCGCATTTCGCACGCGTTTTCGCAAACCGATGGCCCCACCACCACCAGCAGCCACTGCCCGCGCAACGAGCTGGATGCCAACGGCATGCCCGCCAGGGTCTGCAACGGCAGATCGGGCAAAGCCCGGGTCGGCAGGATCAATGTGCTGTAGTTGGTGCGGCCCTGCGGCCGGATAACGAAGTAGGTGAGGTACGACGCAATCACCGGCGCCGCGCACACCAGCAGCACCAGCAGCATCTTGGCGCGACCACTCAGCGTGCGGCGCTTCGCAGCGAGCGCCGGTTCGGACAGGTCGGGCGTGGCGACGTTGTGCACCGTCATGGTCAGCGGTTCAAGGCGGCTTGTCTCTGGCGGCATGGCGGCGGGGGCGGATGAATTGAAACCAGGCATAGAGAAGGACCGTCAGCGCACAGAGTGAGAACCACTGGAAGGCATAGCCGTAGTGCTTTTGCAGACCCGTGTCGGGGGCGGGCCATTGGCGCAGCAGGCCATCGGATGGGGCGTCACTTGCGGAATTGGGGCTGTCATCCTGCACCAGCGCCCACGGCCGCAAGCGCAACCCCGCTTCTTGCGCGTAGGCATCGATAACGAGATTTTGCCGGATCGGCCCTGAGGCTGCGGCGTCAAACTCGTACAACCGCGCCAGCGCGGGGGCGATGCGGCCCGCCACGGTAACCGTGCCAGCGGCGGGTGGCGGTAGCGCGACGCGCGCGCGGTCCGCCGCATCGCGCGGCAACCAGCCGCGCTGCACCAGCACGGCGGTGCCGTCGGCCAGCTGCAGCGGCGTTACCAAGTAAAAACCGGTGCGGCCATTCATGGGGCGGTTGTCGAGGTAGATGGACCGCGCAGTCAACCACTGCCCCTGCAGCAGCGCGCGCCGGTGCGATGGCGCCGCTGCATCGGCACGGGTCCGCGGCAGCGCGTCGGCCGTCAGTGGCGGCAGTGCAGACTGGGACTGCATGGCCTGCTGCAATTGCACCTTCTGTGCGGCGCGGTCGAGTTGCCACAGCCCCAAGCGCGCCGTCCCTGCCGCCACCAACAGCGCCCCCGCGAACAGCCAGGCCTTCGACCACCGGTTCAGCGCCAGGGCCATGCTGGATGCCGATAATTAGGCCCCATGAAAACCGTGATGGTGCTGTTGATGGTGGCGGTTCTGGTGGCCCTTGCCAGCGCTGGCGTGTTCATGCTTAAGAAAGGCCGCAGCGAAGACAAGCGCGGCAAGCAGATGGCGCGTGCGCTGGCGCTTCGCGTGGCACTGTCGGTGCTGCTGTTCCTGTTCATCCTGCTGAGCTGGCGCATGGGTTGGGTACGGCCGACGGGCATTCCGACAGGCGTCTGAAAAACAGGAACGCCGCGCGGCGCGCGGCGTTCGGTAAGCACGATGCGGTTGGCTTAGAGCCAATACACCAGGAAGTACAAGCCGAGCCAGACCACGTCCACGAAGTGCCAGTACCAGGCCGCGCCTTCAAAGCCGAAGTGCTTCTCGGGGGTGAAGTGGCCCTTCATCAGCCGCAGCGTGATGAAGGTCAACATCAACATGCCGACGAAGACGTGGAAACCGTGAAAGCCGGTGAGCATGAAGAACGTCGAGCCGAAAATGCCGCTGCTGAGCTTGAGATTCAGGTCGCGGTAGGCGTGGATGTACTCGAAGGCCTGCACGCAGACGAAGGTGGCGCCGAGCACAACCGTGATCCACATCCAGGCGATCGTCTTTGCGCGGTGGCCTGCGATGAGCGCGTGGTGGGCAATCGTCAGCGTGATGCCGGACGTGAGCAGCAGAGCGGTGTTGATCGTCGGCAGCGGCCACGGGCCCATGGTGTTGAAGGCTTCCACCGTGCCCGCAGGCGACGCCGTGTGGCCGCCACCTGCGCTGGGCCAGATGGCC
>JAYSYB010000241.1:0-5685 GCA_043716775.1 Rubrivivax sp. | reverse complement strand
TGCGCAGGCGCGACAGGCTCAACGCCAGGCGGTCCTTTTCAAGCCGCTGTGGCGCGTCATTCGGCGGGTAGCCCTGCATGCAGGCGTAGATGCAGGCGCCGATGGCGTAGATGTCGGTCCAGGGGCCGAGCGTGCCGTCACGGCGGTACATCTCGGGCGCGGCAAAGCCGGGCGTGTACATCGGGCGGATGAAGTTGCCTTCTTTGGACAGCACTTCGCGCGCGGCACCAAAGTCAAGCATCACCGCCTTGTTGTCATTGGTGACAAAGATGTTGGCCGGCTTGATGTCCAGGTGCAGCATCTTGTGCTGGTGCACGATGCGCAGGCCGCGCAGGATTTCGTCGAAGAGGCTGCGAATGGTGCTTTCACGAAACACCTTGTCACGCTTCAAGTCGCGCGCGGTGACGATGAAATCCTGCAGGGTGTCGCCCTGGAGGTAATTCATCACCATGTAAACGGTTTCGTTTTCGCGGAAGAAGTTCAGCACGCTCACCACGCTGGGGTGGCTGATCTGCGCCAGAGAGCGGCCTTCTTCAAAGAAGCTCTTCAACCCCAGCCGGTACAGCGGCTGCTTGTCAGGCTTGACGCGCGGTGTCAGTTCACCGGCGGAGCGTTCGGCCAGTGAGGCCGGCAGGTATTCCTTGACGGCCACCAACTGCTGGTTTTCGCCCTCGGCCAAGTACACGACACCGAATCCACCGGCCGCCAGTTTCTTGACGACCGTGTAGCCCCCAACGACGGTGCCCGAAGGCAATGGCGCTGGTTTGGGCTTGGACATAATCGGCGTTCACTTTTGGGGCAAATTGAATGGCGGTTTATAGCATGACGGGGTACGCCAGCGCGGCGTCCGAGCCCCTGGCCGGCGCAGCTGCAGTGACCGTTGAAGCCCGCTCGGTCAACGGCCGTTTCCTCGACCTGGCGCTGCGCCTGCCCGACGAAGTGCGTGGCCTGGAGCCGGCCCTGCGCGAGTTGCTGACCGCCGCCTTCAAGCGCGGCAAGATCGAGTTGCGTGTGGCTACGGGCCGCGAAAGCGAAGGCACCCTGCCCCACCCCAGCACCGACCAGCTCAACCGCCTGGCCCACGTGCAGAGCTCGATCACCGGCTGGCTGCCTGACGCCCGCAGCCTTTCGGTCAACGAGGTGCTGCACTGGTGCCGCAGCGGCGCCCCGGCTGAAAAGCTGGACGAACCCGCATTGGCTGCAGCGCGACACTGCATCGAAGGCCTGCGCGAAGCCCGCGCCCGCGAAGGTGCGCGCCTGGTGACGATGTTGATGGAGCGCGTAACGCGCCTGCGCGAACTGGCCGCCCAGGCTGCGCCGCTTCTGCCGCAGGTGGTGCAGCGCCAGCAGGCACGTTTCCTGGAACGCTGGAACGAGGCCCTGGCGAGTGTGCCAACGGCCGCCACCGTGCCGGCACAAGCGCTGCACGAAAGGGCGATGGGCGAAGCGGCGTCCTACGCCATTCGCATCGATGTCGCCGAAGAGTTGTCGCGCCTGGCCTCGCACCTGGACGAGATCGAACGCCTGCTGAAAGCGGGCGGTGAACTCGGCAAGCGGCTCGAATTCCTGATTCAGGAACTGCAGCGCGAGGCCAACACGCTGGGCAGCAAGTCCGCCGCTCTTGAGCTGACGACGATCTCGGTGGAGATGAAGGTGGCAATCGAGCAGATGCGGGAGCAGGTGCAGAACATCGAGTAGTCGCAGGACCTGTCAAAAGGCCCCACGACAACGTTGCCGTCCCCGGCGGCGGCTTCGCGTTGTCAGTCTCCCAACAGCGTGTCCAGCGCGCGCAGGTCGGCCTCGGTCAGCGCGCCGGCAACGGCCTTCAGCTGCAGCGTGGCCACCAGGGTGCGGTAACGCGCCACGGCCAGGTCTTTGCGCGCGGCATGCAGCTGTTGTTCGGCGTTGAGCACATCGAGCCGTGTGCGCACCCCCACCTGCAGCCCGCGCTGGCTGCTGCGCAGTTGCGTTTCGCTGGACGTGACGGCCTGGCGCAAGGCCTGCGTCAGCGCCACACCGGACTGCACGCCCAGTTGCGCCTGCTGTGCGTCCAGCAAGGCCTGGCGTTCGGCCTGCAACAATTCCTGCTCGACGCGCTGGCGCTCGGCGATGGCTTCACGCACGCGTGAGGACACTGCGCCACCCTGGTAAACGGGGAAGCCGAACTCGAAGCCGATGCTGGCCTGGCGCGTGTCGTTGCCGCCGTTGCTGGGCGTGAAAGACACGCCGCGGTTGACGCTCAGGCTGGCCACAAAGTCGAGTGTTGGTGTGTGGCCGGCGTCACGCCGGCGGATCTCGATGTCGGCGACCTGCAACGCGCTGCGGCCGATCTGCACCAGCAGACCATTCTTCGACGCGATGTCAACAAGTTCATCCTGCTGGCGATCGTCCAGCAGCGCCACCGAAGCCGCGTCGCTCAGCCGCGCCAACGCCGGCAGCGGACGCGCGATGGAGCGTTCCAGCACGCGCCGGCGCGACGCCAGTTCGTTGCGCACGGCGATCTCCTGCGCCACGGCCAGATCGTGTCGTGCCTGCGCCTCGTTCAGGTCGGTGATCGGCGTCACACCCACTTCAAAGCCGCGCTTTGCCTGCGCCTGTTGTTGCGCCAGAGCGTCTTTCTGCGCCCTTGCAACGCCGAGCTCGTCGCCGGCCTGCAGCACGTCGAAGTAGGCGCGTGCCACACGCAGCAGCAAGTCCTGTTCGGCAAACAGCAGTTGCTGCTCGGTCAACTGCACCTGCATTTCGGCCTGGTCGGCGCTGAGCTTGTTGGCGACGCGAAAGAGCGGTTGGCTGAAGACGATCGCGCTGCTGCCGGCGTCATAGCCGCCAGTGGAGCCTTCATAGGCCGTGGAACCGTCGCGGTTGCGGCGCATGCTGTGCGTGAGGTTGACACTTGGGCGCAGGCCGGCCAGCGCCTGCGGCAGCTTTTCGCGGCCTGCCGCAGCCTGCGCGCGTGCGGCGGCGTATGGCGCGTCCGACTCGCGCGCCATGTCGAGGATGGCGCCCAGGCGCACACCTTGGGCCTGCACGGTGGCAGCGGCGCAGCACAGGGCCAGGCACCACGTTGCGCCCAGCCTCATGGCCGCACCCGCGCCGGCACGGCCAGGCCATCGATCGACGCGCTGCAGCGCGAACCGCCAGGAATCGCGCCTTGCGGGTTGGGCAACTCCAGCCGCGCCACGAAGGTGCTGCTGGCGGCGTCGATGACACGGTCGACGTTGCGCACGATGCCGACGAAGCGCACGCCGCCCACGGCCGCCACCACGCTGGCGCGCGTGCCCACACGCACTTGGCCGAAGAGTGCGGCGGGCAGCGCCACGTCGGCGCGCATAGGGTCGATCTGCGCCACCTTCAGCACCGGCTTGCGGCCGCTGCCCGATTCAGCCAGGTCGCCGGGGTTGAGGAAACGGTCCACCACCACGCCATTGAAAGGCGCGCTCACGCTGCGCAGGGCGAGCTGCTCTTGCGCGCGTTGCAGGTCGATTACCGCCAGCGCACGCGATTCAGTGGCCGATTGCAGTTCGGATTCGGCCAGGCGCTTTTCGGCTTCGGCCTCGTCGCGCGCCTGCGGCGTGCTGAAGTTGTCGCGCTGCAGGTCGACCAGGCGCGCCAGCTTCTTGGTGGCGTAGTCGATGCGGTTGCGTGCCGATGCGATCTGGCCTTCCATCTTCGACCGGTAGCGCGCGGAATCGACTGCCGCGCGCTCGGCGGCCGACTGCAGGTCCAGGAGCGGCTGGCCGCGGCGGATGAGGTCACCGCGCTGCGCGCCAACCTGGGCAATGATGCCGTCTACCGATGGGCGAATCTCGACTACCTGCGCGGGCTCCAGCAGGCATTCGAAGCCTGCGTCGGGCGCAGCAAAAGCGGTGCCGGTCATCAGGGCAGCGGACAGGGCGACAGGCAGAACCGTAGACCATTGCAACATCATTCACCTCTTCCGGAAAAAGCAAGCATCGCCGCCAGCCGGCGGTCACGCTCCAGGCTGCCCTTGCGCAGGCGGCGGTGGCGTGATTCGGCGGCGGCCTGCGCGGTGGTGCGCAGCAGCCGCAGCGCCCAGCGGGGCAGCTCGCCAACGCCTGGGTGCAGCGCTGTCAGCAGCCGCACCAGCCAGCCGGCATGCAGCGAAAACAGTTCATCGTCCAGCGCCACCAGCGCTTCGGCGCCGCCGGGGTCGCCCTGGCGTGCGGCACGGCCGCAGAGTTGACGATCGACACGAGCCGAGTCGTGGAACTCGGTGAGGATGACCTGCAGCCCACCGAGTTTGGCGACACCGGGGCCGAGTTCGATGTCGGTGCCGCGGCCGGCCATGTTGGTGGCTACGGTCACGCTGCCACGCTGGCCGGCGCGGGCGACGATGTCGGCCTCGCCCTGGTCCTGCTTGGCATTGAGCACGATGTGCGCGATGCCGGCGGCGTGCAGGCATGCCGACAGCTGTTCGGACGCCCACACCGTGCGCGTGCCCACCAGCACCGGCCGGCCTTGCTGCTGCGACAGTGTTCGCACACGCGCCACCACGGCGGCCCACTTGGCCGTTGCGTCGGGCAGGCAACGCGGCGGCAGCGCGGTGGCCAACGAAGGCCGATTCAGCGGCACGCGAGCGACGGCCAGGCGGTAGACGAGGCCGATCTCTGCGGCCACCTCGGCACCCGTGCCGGTCATGCCCGACAGCCGCAGGTAACGGCGAAAAAAGCGCTGGTAGGTGATGCGCGCCAGCGTCACGCGTTCGCCCGTCTGCGCCACGCCTTCCTTGGCCTCTATGGCCTGGTGCAGGCCGCGTTCCCAGGCACGGTCAGCCATGATGCGGCCGGTGGATTCGTCAACGATCTGCACCTTGCCGTCGGCCACCACGTACTGGCGGTCGCGGTGGTACAAATGCTGCGCGCAGAGCGCCTGGATCACCGCTTCCACCGC
Organism: Rubrivivax sp.; assembly: GCA_043716775.1. Classification (GTDB taxonomy): domain Bacteria; phylum Pseudomonadota; class Gammaproteobacteria; order Burkholderiales; family Burkholderiaceae_C; genus Rubrivivax. The sequence continues at coordinate 774 of JAYSYB010000241.1, read as the reverse complement.
CTGGCGGCGTGTGCAGTCGGCAGGCAGCGGGCCGCTGGATGTGGCCTGCGCGGCTTCGTGCAGCGCTTCGATGCGGTCGCGGCCGTTGTCGGCCAGGCGCACGCGCATCAGTGCAGATTCAAGCGTGAAGTCAACGCCTTCCTGCAACGCGGCAGCCATGTCGAGCGCCCAGACCGACAAGCGGTTGCGGCCGTCGGCGCCGACTTGCGCCGACAGGATCAGCGGCGTGCGCGCTTCGTCGATGAAGACACTGTCGGCTTCGTCGACGATGGCCATCGCCAGGCCGCGCAGCACCGGGCGCTGCGCGTCGGCCTCGGTGCCGCGCACGCCGCTCAGCGCGCGGTGCAAGAGGCTGGCGCGGTCGCCCAGGGCGCTGCGGTCGCGCAGGTAGTCGAAGGTGAGTTCCTTGTTGCTGCAGTAGGCGATGTCGCCGGCATAGACCGCACGCCGCTGGTCGCGCGGCTGGCCGTGCACGATGGCGGCGCAGCGCAGGCCGAAAAATTCATACAGCGGCGCCATGGCCGCGGCGTCGCGCGCGGCCAGGTAGTCGTTGACGGTGACCACGTGCACCGGCAGGCCGACCAGCGCGGCGGCGCAGGCCGGCAGCGTGGCGGCAAAAGTCTTGCCTTCGCCGGTGGCCATCTCGACCAGGTTGCCTTGCAGCAGATACCAGCCGGCTTGCAGCTGGCACGGGTAGTGGCGTTTGCCGATCACGCGACCGGCGGCTTCGCGCACAACAGCAAATAGGCGCGCCGTCGGCGCGGGGCCGAAGCC
>JAYSYB010000025.1:0-23359 GCA_043716775.1 Rubrivivax sp. | reverse complement strand
GACCGGTGGCAAAGTCATCGCTGAAGAAGTGGGCCTGACGCTGGAAAAGGTCACGCTCGCTGACCTGGGCTCGGCCAAGCGCGTTGAAGTGGGCAAGGAAAACACGACCCTCATCGACGGCAACGGCGCCGGCCCCGACATCGAAGCGCGCGTCAAGCAGATCCGCGTCCAGATCGAAGAAGCCACCAGCGACTACGACCGTGAAAAGCTGCAAGAGCGCGTGGCCAAGCTGGCCGGCGGTGTGGCGGTCATCAAGGTCGGTGCCGCCACCGAAGTCGAGATGAAGGAAAAGAAGGCGCGTGTTGAAGACGCCCTGCACGCCACGCGTGCAGCAGTGGAAGAAGGCATCGTGGCCGGTGGTGGTGTGGCGTTTCTGCGCGCACGCCAGGCTGCTGGCACCATCAAGGGCGACAACGCCGACCAGGAAGCCGGCATCAAGATCGTGCTGCGCGCGATCGAGGAACCGATGCGCATCATCGTCGCCAACGCCGGTGGCGAGCCGAGCGTGGTTATCAACAAGGTGCTCGAAGGCAAGGGCAACTACGGCTTCAACGCCGCCAACGACACCTATGGCGACATGATCGAAATGGGCATCCTGGACCCGACGAAGGTGACGCGCACGGCGCTGCAGAACGCAGCCTCGGTCGCCAGCCTGATGCTGACCACGGAAGCCATGGTTGCTGAGGCGCCCAAGGATGAGTCCGGCGCCGGCGGCGGCATGCCCGGTGGCATGGGCGGCATGGGTGGCATGGGCGGCATGGACATGTAGTCTTTGCGCTGGGCGGGTACGCCGTCGCAAGTCGGCTCGTTTCCACCGGACAGCTTCGCTGCCGGTCAACTTGCCGGGAAGTACCCAACCCATCAAGGCCTGCGTTCTGGAACGCAGGCCTTTTTCTTTGATCGGCGTCTTCCAGACCGCTCATAATTTTGTACATATGGTCCTGCCCCCTGTCTCCACGCTCTTCCGGCAATACGTTGACGACGAAATGCTGCGCGCCCCGCTGGTCTTTGACCAGTTGCTGGATGCCGTGCTGGACGAGGTGCGCCGTGGCCTTTTGGGCATGGTGACCATACAACGTACCGCCGTGGCCGACCTGATGCAGGCGCTGCAGACCCAGCGTGTGCGCATGGGTGACTACTTCATGCATTCGCTGCGCGAGCAAGTGCAGGTGGACATGAACCGCCAGTCAGCGAAGGGCAGCAGGGCGCCCGAGAAGAAGCCCGAAAAGCCACGCAGCCTGTCGCTGGTGGATGAAGACGAAGTTGCCATCGACGTTGAGCTGTCGCACACCATCGAAGCCATCCGCAGCGTGGCCGAATACGAGCTGCGCGAACTGCGGACCTTTGTTTCCGCACTCGTCGGTGACCATGACATGGCGCACGACCACAACCCTTTCCGCGCCGAAGTCATGACGCGCGCGCTGTGGGCTGCGGCGCAGGCCTTGCCGCTGTCGCGCGGGCACCAAATTGCCTTCATGCGTCACGCCTCGCAGCCGCTGGCGCTGGTGCTGCGCACGAGCTACGCCGCCAGCACGTCGCGCCTGGAAGGCATGGGTGTGGAACCTGCCGCCTACCGCACGCTGATCCTGCCGTCGGGCTCGCGCCGCGGTGGCCGGTCGGCCGAGACCACCTTCACCCCGGACCTGTACCGCATGAGCGATACGATGCCGGCCGCGCAGGACAACCAGCAGGGCCTGAGCTACCACGGCCAGTTCGCCCGCAGCCTGGACCTGGAGCGCTGGTCCGACGTGGCGCGCGGAACCACCCACCGCGCTGACCGCCAGGCTATTGAACTGGTCAGCCGCCTCTTTGAAGCGATGCAGACCGACTCGCGCGTGCCGCCTGATGTGATGCTGCTGATTTCGCGCCTGCACGGCCCCGCGATGCGACTGGCGTTGCGCGACCGGGCCTTGCTCGACCACAACAAGCACCCGCTGTGGCGTTTCATCAACCAGCTCGTCTTTGCGGCCGAGATGGCACCCGACGGCTTCGACCCTGAAAGGCTGCAGTTGCTCAAGCTGGCGCAGGCCACCATTGAACAGCTCGCCAGCGAACCCGAACAGAACACCGGCCTTTACCGCTGGGCGGTGGAGCGCCTGGACGCCTTCCTGCACAAACGCCTGACCCGGCGGCTCACGGCGGTGGCCTCGCAGGTAGGTGCGCTGCAGAAGCTGGAAGACAAGCTCAACAACGGCCAGGGTCCGCCGTCCACCATGAGCGGCCCGCTCGACTTTCACCAGCTCGACACCGTACCTGCCGAATTCATGGACGTCTTACCGCCGTCGCCCGCCAACAGCCCGAGCGCTGCCGAATGGCTCAGCAAGTTGAAGCCCGGGGACTGGGTGCGCATGTTCTTCAAGGGTCGCTGGGTGCAGGCACAACTGCTGTGGCCCGGTGAGCGACGCGAATTCCTGCTGTTCGGCGACGGCGGCTCCGACGAGACTTGGGCCGTGCGCGCTGGCGCGCTGGTGCTGATGCATGGCAACGGGCTTATCAAGACGCTGAAGCAGCGCAGCATCGTCGGCAGCGCGGCGGCAAAGGTGCACGAGCAAGTAGGCTCGGCATCGGCGGCCTGAGCTGCTTCAACCGGCCAGCACTTCAGTCCAGCGTTTCAGTCCAGCAACGAGACGATGAGCTCGGCCACGCGGCCCGGTTGTTCATGCACGATCCAGTGCGACGCGTCGGGCACCCGTTCAATCTGCAGCTGCGGCACCCAGCGCGCCAGGCCGTCCAGCAATTCAGGCAACAGCGCCTTGTCGCGCTCGCCCCACAACACCGTGGTCGGCACGCGCGAAGTCACGGCGTCATCGGGCAGCGTGACCTGGTGCACCGGATCAATCTGACCAGCGGCGCCAGTGGGTGGGCGCAGCGGCGACGCGCGGTAGTAGTTGAGGCCGCCGGTCAGGCCACGGCCGTCATTGGCCCAGGCCTGGCGATACTGTTCACGCACTTCCGGCGTTAGCCATGTGGCGTCCTGCAAGAAAGGCCACATGCGGCGGAAGTCGCCCTCGCTCAGCAGGCTTTCTGCATCGGGCCGGCAGAGGAAGTTCATGTACGCACTGGCCGCTTGCTGCTGCGGGTTGTGGCGCAGTTCGCGCAGAAAGGTGGCGGGGTGCGGGGAATTGACGATCAGCAGCCGGCGCAGCAGCTCAGGCCGCTGCGCCGCCAGGTTCCAGGCCAATGCGCCACCCCAGTCGTGTGCCACCAGCAGGTCCAGCGGTGAACCCAGCGCTTCGATGGCGGCTGCGATGTCGCCCACCACGTGTTTGGCACGGTAGGCCGACACCTCGGTGGGCGCGGACGATCCGATGAATCCGCGAAGGTTGGGTGCGACACACGCCGCGCGGGGTGCCACGCGCTGCATCACGTCGTCCCACACGAAGGCTGCTTCCGGAAAACCGTGCAGCAGCATCACGCGCACACGGCCTTCGCCCGCTGCACGGCAGGCCAGTTGAATGCCGTGGGCCACGCTGAGGTTGAAGTGGCGAATCATGCGGGGGTGGTTGCTGCGTGCGTCCAACCGTGCAGCGCCTGCGCCACGTCGCCCAGGCCCAGGCGCGACAGGGCCGAAAACGCGGTCACGCCGATGTCGGCGTTGTCGGTGCTGATCTCGCCCAGCACGTCCTGCGCGGCGCGCACCGCGGCCTGCGTGTCGCTGCGGTTGAGTTTGTCGGACTTGGTCAACAGCGCCAGCAGGCGCACTTCGCCGTTGGCCAGGCGCGGCGCCAGCAACGCCAGCAGGCGAAGGTCCAGCGGGGTGAAGCCCAGGCGTGAGTCGATCATCAGCACCACCCCGTGAAGGTTGCGGCGCAGTTGCAGGTAGTCGGACATCACCTCCTGCCAGCGCAGCTTGGCGGACCGTTCCACTGCGGCGTAGCCATAGCCTGGCAGGTCGGCAAAGAGCGTGTCCGGCTTGTCCTTGGGGCCGACCTCGAAGAGGTTGATGTGCTGCGTGCGCCCCGGTGTGCGCGACGCGAAGGCCAGACGCTTTTGTTGCGCCAGGCGGTTGATGGCCGTGGACTTGCCGGCGTTGCTGCGGCCGACGAAAGCAATCTCGGGCAGTTCCCCCGCAGGCAGCTGGTCCAGCTTGCTGGCGGTGGTGAGGAAGCGCGCGCTGTGGGCCCAGGCCAGAGCGGTTTTTTCTGCCGCCTGTTCTGTGGCATCAGGCAGTGCCGGCGGGGCGCTCAAAGGCGCCTGAAGTGAGGTTGTCATGGTGCATTGTAAAATTCCCGTGTTAAGCCCAGTGCAAACCGTTTGAAAGCTCTCCGCATGAAGTTGCCCGCCGCCTTGAACCCGATCCTGTTGGCCCTGCTCACCTCGGCAGCCGGCAGTGTTTTCGCCGCTGAGGCCGCACCCGCTGCCTTCAAGGCCGACCCCGCCAAGGGCGCGCAGCTGACTGCCAGCTGCCAGGCCTGCCACACGGCAGACGGTTCACGCGGGTCGCCAGCCAACCCGATCCTGCAAGGCCAGCACCCGGAATACATCGTCAAGCAGCTGGCGGAATTCAAGAGCGGCAAGCGCAAGAACGCCATCATGATGGGCATGGCCGCTGCGCTGTCGGACGACGACATGAAGCAGGTTGCTGCGTTCTACGCGTCCAAGTCGGCCAAGCCGGGTTTTGCCAAGGTCAAGGAAACGGTGTCGCTGGGTGAGCAGATCTACCGCGGCGGCATCCTCACCAAGGCCGTGCCCGCCTGCGCCGGCTGCCACAGCCCCAACGGAGCCGGCATCCCCGCGCAGTACCCGCGCCTGAGTGGGCAGCATGCCGACTATGCAGAGGCGCAGCTGCTGGCCTTCCGCTCGGGCCTGCGCGGCAACAACGTGCAGATGGCCACCATCGCGGCGAAGATGAACGACCGCGAGATGAAGGCTGTGGCCGACTATGCGGCGGGCCTGCGCTGACGCGCGGCGACGCAAACCTTTGTCCAAAGGCCGGTCTTGCACCGGCCTTTTTCATGGGCGCTGCGCGTTGCAACCAAAATCTGCCGCTGTAAGTAGCGGCTGCGCCAGACGACTCTGGGCTGAGAAATCCACACGAGGCATCGATGCACATCCTGAAAGACTGCGGACACAACCACCTGACCGCTTCAGAGATCACGCCGAAAGGCCTGTACCTTTCGCGCCGTCAGTGGATGCAGGCGATGTCGGCGGCGGCAAGCACCGCGAGCGGTATCACCCTGCCGGCCCTGGCACAGGCCACCTCCACGGCGCGCCCGGGCAAACACACCGCTCTGCCCAGCGCCCGCAGCACACTGCCCGGTGCGCTGACGATGGACAAGGCCACGCCCTACGCCGACGCCAGCAGCTACAACAACTTCTACGAATTCGGCACCGACAAATCCGACCCCGCACGCGCCGCCGGGACGCTGAAACCTCGGCCCTGGACGGTGGCGGTCGAAGGTGAGGTCAAGAAGCCGGGCAACTACGACATCGACGCGCTGATGAAACTCGGCGCCATGGAAGAGCGCATCTACCGCCTGCGCTGTGTCGAAGGCTGGTCGATGGTCATCCCCTGGGTCGGCTATTCGCTGGCCGAGTTGATCAAGCGTGTGGAGCCCACGGGCAACGCCAAGTTCGTGCAGTTCGTGACCCTCGCCGACAAGGCGCAGATGCCGGGGCTGTCGTCGAGCGTGCTCAACTGGCCCTACACCGAAGGCCTGCGCCTGGACGAAGCGATGCACCCGCTGGCGATGCTGAGCTTTGGCATGTACGGCGAAGTGCTGCCCAACCAGAACGGCGCGCCGGTGCGCCTGGTGGTGCCGTGGAAATACGGCTTCAAGAGTGGCAAGTCGATCGTCAAGATTCGCTTCACCGACAAGCAGCCCAAGACGAGTTGGGAAGAAGCGGCGCGCAACGAATACGGCTTCTATTCCAACGTCAACCCGAAGGTGGACCACCCGCGCTGGAGCCAGGCCACCGAGCGCCGCATTGGCGAAGACGGTCTCTTCGCCAAGAAGCGGCCGACGCTGATGTTCAACGGCTACGAAGCACAGGTGGGGCAACTCTATGCCGGCATGGACCTCAAGCGCCTCTTCTGAAGCGGGCGGGGGCGGAGGCTTGGGTGCTGTCCATGGACGGGTGGGCGTGAACCGCTGGCTGCTGCACCGCGCTGCCAAGCCGCTGCTGTTTGCGGCGGCTCTGCTGCCCTTGGCGTGGCTGCTGGTTGGCGCCATCGCCAACACGCTGGGCGCCAACCCGGCCGAAGCGCTGATCCGCAGCACGGGCGACTGGACGCTGCGCTTCCTGTGCCTGACGCTGGCCATCACGCCGCTGCGGCAAATCAGCGGTTGGAACGCGCTGGCGCGGCTGCGGCGCATGGTGGGCCTCTTCACCTTCTTCTATGGCGTGCTGCACTTCTTGTGTTTTGCCTGGCTGGACATGGGCTTTGATGTCGACGCGATCCTGAAAGACATCCCCAAGCGCCCCTTCATCCTGGTCGGCACGGCCGCGTTGCTGCTGATGCTGCTGCTGGCGGCCACGTCTTTCAACCGCGCTATCAAGGCACTGGGTGCAAAGCGCTGGCAACAACTGCACCGCGCGGTGTACGCCGTGGCGCTGCTGGCGCTGTTGCACTTCTTCTGGATGCGCGCCGGCAAGAACGACTTTGCCGAATGGTCGGTCTACGCAGCAGTGCTCGCTGTGCTGCTGGGCTGGCGTCTGGTGCGTTTTGTGAAGGCGCGCAGGTCTGCCGCGCAAAGTGCCTGATCAACGCTTGATCAACGCATCAAGCTCGGCAGCCACAGGCTCAGCGGCTGAAACTCCAGCACGATCACAAGCCCCACCACCAGCGCCAGCACAAAGAGCCAGACGCCGCGGAAAATCTCGCGCAGCGCCACGCCCTTGAGCAGCGAATTCAGCACGAAGAGGTTCATGCCCACGGGCGGGCTGATGAGGCCGATCTGCACCACCAGCACGATCAGCACACCAAACCACACGGGGTCGAAACCGAGGCCGGTGACGATGGGGAAGAAGACCGGAATCGTCAGCAGCACCATGCTCAACTCTTCCATGATGGTGCCCAGCAGGACGTAGATCACCATCATCGCGCCCACCACCATCAGCGGGCTGAAGCCCTGGTGCAGGATCCAGTCCTTCAGGTCGGCGGGCATGGTGGTGAAGTTGATGAAGCCCGAGAACAGCATCGCCGCGATCAGGATCGTGAACAGCATCGCCGTCGTGCGTGAACTTTCCACCAGCACGTCCAGCAGCACGCGCCATGTCAGCGTGCGCCGCGCCAGCGCAAAGAGAAAAGCGCCCATGGCGCCAATGCCCGCACCTTCAGTGGCCGTGAAGACACCACCGTAAATGCCGCCCAGCACCACCACCACCAGCAGGGCCACGCCCCAGATGTCGCGCACCGCCCGCCAGCGCTCGGGCCACGGCGTGCGTTCACCGGCCGGGCCGGCGGCGGGGTCGCGCCAAGTGATCCAGGCCACGGCGCACATCAGCAGGCCGGCGCACATCAAGCCCGGCAGCACGCCGGCGGCGAACAGCTTGCCGATGTGCGTTTCAGTCACGATGCCGTAGATGACGAGGATCGTGCTGGGCGGAATCATGATGCCGAGCGTGCCGCCGGCGGCGATGACACCGGTGCTCAGGTAGTCGGCATAACCCAGCTTCTTCATCGGCGGATAGGCCACCTTGGCCATCGTCGCAGCCGTGGCGATGCTGCTGCCGCAGATGGCGCCAAAGCCTGCGCAGGCCAGTACCGTGGCATGCGCCAGGCCACCGCGCAGGTGCCCGATGAAGGCATAGGCGGCGCGAAACAATTCCTGCGCCAGGCCAGCGCGGGCGACGAAGTTGCCCATCAGGATGAAGAGCGGCACCACGCTCAGCGTGTAGGCGAATCCGGTGTCATAAACCACCTGCGCCGCGTTGGCCATCGTCGGCGCCCAGCCGCGCAAGAGGCCCAGGCCGATGAAGCCCACCAGGCCCATCGCAAAGGCGAGCGGGATGCGCAGCAACGCCAGGGCAAAGACAGCGGCAAAGCCGATCAGGGCTTCAATCATTGTTCAGCTGTCGCCCACGCCCACGTGGTGGTGCGCCACCGGCCGCCAGGCGAGCAAACCGTGCACGGCTGCTGTCAACACGCACAGCAGGCTCATCAGATAGACAAAGGGCGCCAGCGGCAGCTTCAACTGCGCCGTGGTGTCGCCATAACTCTGCATGTTGCCGGCCTTGACCCACATCAGCCACGCCAGGCCCAGCAGCAGCGCCAGCACCAGCAGGTCCACCGCCGCATGCTGCAGGCGCCGCAGCACGGCTGGCACCCAGGGGTCGAGCGAATCGAAGACCACATGTTCGCCGCGCAGCGACACCAGCGGCAGGCCGGCAAAGATGACCACCACCATCAGCAGCTCAGTCAGTTCGAGCGAGCCCGTCACCGACGTGTCCAGGAACTTGCGCCCCATCACGTCGACAAAGGTCAGCAGCATGATGGCGAAGAGCGCCAGCGCGGCCAGCAGGCCGCACAGCGTGCCGAGGAGTTTTCTCAAGACGGCGAAAACGCGCAGCCGGTGGTTGCCTGCCGGTGGTTGCCGCTGACTATTGCAACTTGGCGATGTCGGCGCGGAAGGCGGCGAGTGCCTTCTTCGGCTCTTTCATGCCTTTGGCTTCGGCTGCCCTGGCCCAGACGTCGACGAGGGCATCGGTCTTGTCGCTGATCTGCTTCACGAAGCCCGCGTCGGCCTTGGTGATCTGCACGCCGCTCGCCTGCATGAAGGCCATGCCGCGGCGGTCCACCTTGTCCCAGCCTTTGCCGAACAGACGTGCAGCGTATTCACCCGACAACTCGTCCACCGCCTTCTTCACATCGGGCGCCAGCGCGTCGTACTTGGCCTGGTTCATCATGAAGACGAAGCTCGTGTTGTACAGACCGCCTGGAAAGGAGGTGCCGTACTTGATGACCTTGTCGATCTTGAAACTCTCCACGCTTTCGGCCGGGAACAGCGTGCCGTCCATGACGCCGGAAGACAGCAGCTCGTAGCTCTCGGGCGCGGGCTTGAGCGTGACGTTCATGCCCAGCGCCTTGCTGATCTCATTGACCATGCCGCCACCCACACGCCACTTCAGGCCCAGCAACTCTTCAGCCTTGGTGACGGGGCGCTTGGTGTTGAAGACCATGCCCGGCCCGTGCGTGAAGACGGCGATGACCTTCACGCCCTTGTGCTCTTCGGCCATCGCCGGGGTCTTGGCGTACAGGCGCTGAAAGGCCACCGACACCGGCTCGGAGTTGTTGCCCAGGAACGGAAACTCCGCCACCTGCGTGGTGACAAAACGGCCCGGCGTGTAGCCGTGCACCGTGAAGGAGATGTCGGCCAGGCCGTTGCGCACAGCGTCAAAGGTGGCCGGCGGCGCGGCCACGCCACGCGGCAGCAGGTTGCACTTGATCTTGCCGCCGGTCTTTTGTTCGAGTTGGCTGCACCACTCCTTTTGCGTCTCGGTCAGCGAGTGGGTGGGCGGCAGCCATGAAGAGGCCGTCAACACGACCTGGGCCGACGCCGAAGCGGCGGCAAGGCTGGCGAGAGCAACAGCGAAAAGGGCGGGGCGTGCAAAGCGCATGGGGGCTCCAGGGCGGCGGTTCATCGTGGCCTATTGTCACCGGCTCGGGTACGGTGGCCCATTGCAGAAAACTCGCACAAAACTCGCGCAGAACCCGCAAACGACTCGCAGACCTGACGGCCCTGCCGCCCCGCGCAGCGCCGCTACTTCGACGCCGCAGCGCTGGCGGACGCGGCCGGCGACGCCACTTTGGGCGGCTGCGCCAGCCGGGCGATCAAGTCGTCGAGGTAGGGCTTGTCCTTGGCACCGCTGCGCCAGCTGGGGAAGTACAGGAACACGAGGCTCGCGGTCATGAACTCGGGCCGGTTGTTGTAGCGGTGCAGCACCACGGCGATGCGTTCGTCGCGCGAGATGCGGCTGAAGTTGACGAGTGGAAAGTCGTAGGGATCGAGCCAGAAGGCCAGCGTCTTGACGCCTGCTGAGGTGATGGTGATCTTCAGGCGCCGATGCACCGGGTCGTGGGCGACCACGGAGACGTCAAATTCGCGCGCCGCCAGCTCTGCGCTGCTGCTGTCTTCACGCACCCGCGGCACCTTGACGTGAAAGCTGGGTGCGTTGCCACCGTCAAAGGGGTGGTTGAGATCGACATCAAAGTCCTGGCGCCGGCCGTCGGCCTCCAGCAGCGACGCCTGGCGCGTCTTGACCTGCGACGCCACGCGGTCCAGATGCTCTGAAAAGTCGTCGCGGGCCTTGCCCGCAGGCGACTTGCCGATGTCGTTGGCCAGTTCCCAGAACAGCGGGCTCAGGTTGAGCGCATCGTGGAAGTTCAGCGACAACAACTCGAGTGCCACCAGCCGCTTGCCCATGTCGCCAGGGTTGGGCGCGAGGTAGGTGCCCATCAGTTTGTCGAAGAGGCCGCGGCGCACCGCCGTGTCGGACTCTTCGCGCTTGCTCATCAGGTCGGTGTACAGGCGGAACTGCTGCTCGGCCTGCTCGCGCCGGCGGCTGTCGTCGCGGTTGCGCTCGTCATTCTCGGCCGCTTTCCACTGGTACAGCAGAGGCAGCGTCACCAGCGCAATGGGCATCGCCAGTGTCTGCAGCATCCACTTGAGGCCAGCGCCCTTGGCTTGCGGCGCCTTGGCCGGCCGCGCGCCGTCTTCGTCGTCAGCCACGGTGTTCAGCGCCGGGCCAGCGGTGCGGCATCTGCCGGCACCTCAAAGTCGTAGCGCGCCGGGTCGCTGGTCAGCACCACCCAGGTCGTCTTGTCGCCGACGCTGAATGCGCAACGGCCTTCGCCAGCCACCGACAGGTTGTAGTTGCCCTGCGGGGTGCTGTTGCCAGTGGCGGCACCGCCCGGGCAGACCAGCTTCAGCACCACGCCAGCCAGGGGCTGGTCGCCGCGCTTCAGGTTGCCGTAGATGGCGGCGGCCGATACCGGCCCGGCGACGATCAGCACGGCGGCTGCGACAAGGCATCGAAAAGCGATTCGGAAAACTGGCATGGCTAGAAACTGCAAGGGGAGTGTGGATCACACAGAGTGTCGGGCCGCATGCAGGCACCGTCAATGCGGCCTCGACACCGGCGCCAGCGCTGCGGCCGTCTCTGTTCAGCCGCTTGGATGGCGCTGCACGGCCTTCAGCAAAGACAGCAATGCGCGCTCACGTGCCAGGCCCGCGACGATGAGCATCTGCGCTGCGGTGAAGAAATACTCCAGTGAATCGCCCAGCGGCTCGTCATCGATCTTCACCGGCACCACGGGCAGGTTGCGCTCGAAGGCTATCGAGACCTCACGCGCAACATGGGCGGACGCGCTGGCATGGCGCGACACCAGGGCCACCATCAGCCGGCTGCGCTTGATGGCCTTGGCGATTTCGCCGGAGTAGGCGACCGCGCCGGGGACGATGTCGCGCGCGGCCAGCCAGCAGTTCTGACCCTCCGCTTCGAGCGTCACCACCACGGCCTCGGCCCAGGGCAGGTCTTCGGTGGCGTGGCTGATGAAGACCAGGCCCGCTGAAGTTGGCTTGGGCGCCGGTGTGGGTGGCGGCGGTTCGATTGCCGCAGCGGCACGCCTCAATTTGGCAGCCAGGTCGATGCGCAAGCGCTCGAATGGAGCCCGGAAAGCGGGTGCAACCAGACCGGCTCCAAGATAGATTTCCAAGGGCCGGTCGGTCTCGTTGGTGTCGAAGAAAGGCATCCAGACCGCGTCCGGTGGCAGCAGCCGCTTCCACGCGTCACTTTGGGCCACCCGGTGCATCGCGGGTTCCGACATCGCGACAAAGTACAGCCGGTCGCGCAGCGCTTCAGCGCCGTGCGTCGCCTTGAAGTGCTCGACTTCCTTCAAGCAGCGTTCGCTGTGTGCGTAGTTGTCGTGGACCACCACAATCAACGCAAACGACGCTTCGAGGCGATGGTTCTCCGCATCGCTCGCAGGCGGCGAAGACGGGCCACTCTCGGCAGACAGGTGCAGCCGCGGCAGGCGCACGCCCCGCAACATGGCGCTCATGCTGCGTTCGAGCTCTTGCGCGAAACTGCTCACCCAGTTGAACCAGGCCACGTCGTCGCTGTGGCTGTAGCTGACGAAGGCCGTGAACTCGAAGTCTTTCAATGCCTTCATCGCGCCCCCTTCACCTCTGATCCACCGGCTGATCCACCGGTTTATCCACCGGCCGGTTCGCCACTCAGGCCGGCAGCGCCGACTCCGGAATTCTGCTCCCGAGCACACGCTTCAGCGCCACCCCCGTGTGCGATGCCGCAGCCACCACCGCCTCCGGCGGCCCGGCCACCACCACGCGCCCGCCGGCGCCCCCGCCCTCGGGGCCCAGATCGACCACCCAGTCGGCTTCAGCAATCACGTCCAGGTCGTGTTCGATCACGACCACACTGTGGCCGCCGTCCACCAGCCGGTGCAACACGCGGATCAACTTTTCTACGTCGGCCATGTGCAGGCCCACCGTGGGTTCGTCCAGCACGTACAGCGTCTTCGGTGCGCGCTGGCCGCGGCGCGTGACGTCGTCGCGCACCTTGCTGAGTTCAGTGACGAGCTTGATGCGCTGCGCCTCGCCGCCGCTGAGCGTGGGTGAGGGCTGGCCCAGCGTCAGGTAACCCAGGCCAACGTCTTTCAGCAACTGCAGCGGGTGGCTAATGCTCGGCATGCTGGCGAAGAAATCGACGGCCTCGTCCACCTCCATGCGCAGCACGTCGCCGATGCTCTTGCCGCGCCACGTCACCGCCAAGGTCTCGGGGTTGAAGCGCGCGCCGTGGCAGCTGTCGCAGGGCACCTTCACGTCGGGCAGGAAGCTCATCGCGATGGTCTTCATGCCCTGGCCTTCGCAGCCCGGGCAGCGGCCTCCGCCTGATGCACCGGTGTTGAAACTGAAGCGGTTAGCCGCATAACCGCGCGCCTTGGCTTCCAGCGTTTCGGTGTAGAGCTTGCGGATCGTGTCCCAGAAGCCAATGTAGGTGGCCGGGCAACTGCGCGGCGTCTTGCCGATGGGCGTCTGGTCCACCTCCAACACCCGGTCCAGGGTTTCAAAGCCTTGCAGCCCCGTGCAGCCGATGAGCGCTGGCCGCCGCCCCGCTGCCAGCGCGTCGCGCCCGGCCTTGGTGGTCTTGTGCTGCACGAGTGCAGCCACGTTGGCCAGCAGCACGTCGCGCGCCAGCGTGCTCTTGCCCGAGCCCGACACGCCGGTCACCACCACCAGGTGGCCCAGCGGAACCCGCAGGTCAACACTTTGCAGGTTATGCAGATGGGCGCCCTGCAGCGTCAGCGCAAGGCCTTCCGCGTCCACCGTGCGCCGTGCCTGCAGCGGGTGCTTGAGCGGATGCGCCAGCAGCCGGCCCGTCACCGAATCGGCCTGCGCCGACAAGTCCGCCACGCTGCCCTGCGCCACCAGCCGGCCACCGCGCTTGCCGGCGCCGGGGCCGATGTCGATGAGGTGCTCTGCGCGACGGATGGTGTCTTCATCGTGCTCCACCACCACGAGTGTGTTGCCGGCCGCACCCAGCTTGGCCAGCGCGCCCAGCAGGATGCCGTTGTCGCGCGGGTGCAGGCCGATGGTGGGTTCGTCGAGCACGTAGCACACACCCTGCAGGTTGCTGCCCAGCTGCGCGGCCAGGCGGATGCGCTGCGCTTCGCCGCCGCTGAGCGTGGGCGCAGCGCGGTCCAGCGTCAGGTAGCCCAGGCCCACGTCGGACAAGAATTCGAGCCGGCTCTTGATCTCCACCACCACGTCGCGCGCGATCTCGGCGTCGCGGCCCTGAAGATCCAAAGCCCCGATCCAGGCGCGCGCTTCGTGCACCGACATGCGCGCGATGGCGTCTATTGCCTGCTGCTCGAAAGTCACGCCGCGTGACGCGGCGTTGAGCCGCGCGCCACCACAGTCGCTGCACGGCTCGTCAACGACGCCTTCGACTTCAGCTTCCTCCGACGGGAAGGTCATTTCCCGGCCCTGGTTGTCGTCGGCACGGACGCTGTCGTCGTAGGCCTTGCGCTGTTCGCGCGTCAGCTTCAAACCCGTGCCCACGCAGCCCGTGCACCAGCCGTGTTTGCTGTTGTAGCTGAACATGCGCGGGTCGAGTTCGGGGTAGCTGGTGCCGCATTCGGGGCAGGCGCGCTTGGTGCTGAAGACTTTGACCTCGCCGACACCGGCACCGGTGCCGCCAAAGTCCATCGCCACGGCCAGTTTGTCCAGCGGGTGCAGCAGGTGCAGCACGCCGCGGCCGATTTCCAGCGCCTTGCTCAGCAGCGCGCGCAGCTCGGCTTCGTTGCTGGGTGAAATCAGGATGTCGCCCACTGGCAATTCCAGCGTGTGTTCCTTGAAGCGGTCGATACGCGGAAAGGGGTTCAGCGACAAGAATTCACCGTCCACGCGCAGATGCGTGTGGCCACGCGCCTTGGCCCACTTCGCCAGGTCGGTGTACACACCCTTGCGGTTGATGACCAGCGGCGCCAGCAGGCCGACGTGTTGGCCCATATGTCCACCCAACGACGGGTCGCGCAGCAGTTGCGCGGCGATGCTCTCGGCACTTTGGGCCTTTACCGGCGCGCCGTCTTTCACGCAGTGCTGCAGGCCGAGCTTCACCCACAGCAGGCGCAGGAAGTGCCAGACCTCGGTGGTGGTTGCCACGGTGCTTTTGCGGCCGCCGCGGCTCAGGCGCTGTTCGATGGCCACTGTGGGCGGAATGCCATAGACGGCATCCACCTCGGGCCGCCCCGCTGGCTGCACGATGCTGCGGGCGTAGGCATTCAGGCTTTCCAGATAACGGCGCTGGCCTTCGTTGAAGAGGATATCGAAAGCCAACGTGCTCTTGCCCGACCCGCTGACCCCCGTGACGACGCTGAACTTGCCGCGCGGGATATCGACGTTCAGGCTCTTGAGGTTGTGCTCCTTGGCGTTGACGATGCGGATGTTGTTGTCGGCCTCGCGCGCGGCCTGGCGGCGGGCTCTCATCACACTTTGCAGCGGCCGGCCTTCTTCGGCGACGACAACGCCAAGGCCCAGCGATGTGTCGTATTCGCGCAGCGCGCGACCCGTGTGCGACGTGCCATGCGCCTTTACATCGTCGGGCGTGCCAATGCACACCACTTCGCCGCCGCCTTCGCCACCCTCGGGCCCCAGGTCGATGATCCAGTCGCTGGCGCGGATGACGTCCAGGTTGTGCTCGATCACCAGCAGCGAATGCCCGGCAGACTGCAGTTTGCGCAGCGCGCGCATCAGCTTGGCGATGTCGTCGAAATGCAGGCCCGTGGTGGGCTCGTCGAAGAGGAAGAGCGTGCCGTGTTTGGCGGCGGGTTGGCGCGGGCTGTAGCCGCGTTCGGCCGCGTCGGCCAGGAAGCCCGCCAGCTTCAGGCGCTGCGCCTCTCCGCCGGAAAGCGTCGGCACCGGCTGGCCCAGCCGCACGTAGTCCAGCCCGACATCGATGATCGGCTGCAGCCGCGCCACCACCTCGCGGTCGTTCTGGAACCAGTGCGCGGCCTCGGCCACCGTCAGGTCCAGCACGTCGGCAATGCTCAGCTGCATCGGGCCGCGCACGACCTTCACATCCAAGACTTGCGGTCGATACCGTCGGCCGTCGCAGTCCGGGCAACGCAAGTACACGTCGCTGAGGAACTGCATTTCCACATGCTCGAAACCGCTGCCGCCGCAAGTGGGGCAGCGGCCGTCGCCGGCGTTGAAGCTGAAGGTGCCGGCGCTGTAGCTGCGTTCGCGCGCCATCGGTGCGTCGGCGAAGATCTTGCGCAGTTCGTCAAAGGCGCCGACGTAGCTGGCGGGGTTGCTGCGCGCGGTTTTTCCGATCGGACTCTGGTCGACAAACACGGCGTCGCTGAGTTGTTCTGCGCCCAGCAAGCGGTCAAAGGCACCCGGTGTTTCCGTCGCCTTGCCGAAGTGGCGCGCCAACGCCGGGTACAGCACGTCCTGGATCAGCGTGCTCTTGCCCGATCCGCTGACACCCGTGACGCAGACCAGGCGCTGCAGCGGCAACTCAACCGTCACGCCGCGCAGGTTGTGGTCACGTGCACCTTCCAGGATGAGCTTCGGCGTGTTGGCTTCCACTTGCTTGCGAAAGCCCAGCCCGACTTGCTTGCGCGCACCCAGATAGGCACCCGTCAGCGTGTTCGCACTGCGCGCTTCATGCGGCGTGCCGTCGAAGACGATTTGGCCACCGCGTTCACCGGGGCCCGGGCCCATGTCGATCAAGCGGTCGGCCGCCAGCATCACCGCCGGGTCGTGTTCAACGACGACCAGCGTGTTGCCCGCATCGCGCAGCCGGTGCATGGCCTGCACGATGCGGTTCATGTCACGCGGGTGCAGGCCGATGCTGGGTTCGTCCAGCACGAACATGGTGTTGACCAGGCTCGTGCCCAGCGCCGTCGTCAGGTTGATGCGCTGCACCTCGCCACCACTGAGCGTGCGGCTCTGGCGGTCGAGCGTGAGGTACTGCAGGCCGACGTCGCACAGGTACTTCAGCCGCGTTCGCACTTCGTCCAGCAAGAGCTTCAGCGCGTCATCGAGCATCGTCGATGGCAACGACAGGCCATCGAAAAAGCGGCGCAAGCGTTCGATGCTCAGCTGCATCAAGTCATGCAGGCTCAAGCCCGGCAACGCTTCGAGTTGATCGCGGGTCCACGTCGCGCCCACTGGCAGATAACGTTTCTCGGGCGGCAGCACCGCATCGGCATCGGCCTTCGACCCCATGCGCCACAACAGCGATTCCAGCTTCAGCCGCGCCCCGCCGCAACTGCCGCAAGGCGTGTAGCTGCGGTACTTGGACAACAGCACACGGATGTGCATCTTGTAGGCCTTGCTTTCCAGATAGCCGAAGAAACGGCGCACGCCGTACCACTGCTTGTTCCAGTTGCCGGTCCAGTTGGGGGTGCCGTCGATGGCCCAGTCGCGCTGCGCCTGTGTCAGCTGGCTCCACGGCGTGTCACGCGGGATGCCCGCTTCGCCGGCATAGCGCAGCATGTCTTCGTGGCCGTCTTTCCAGGCCGGTGTCTGCATCGGCTTGATGGCGCCGTTGCGCAGCGTCTTGCGGACGTCAGGAATGACCAAGCCCATGTCAACGCCGATGACGCGTCCGAAGCCGCGGCAGGTATCGCACGCACCATAGGCGCTGTTGAAGCTGAAGAGCGCGGGCTGCGGGTCGGCGTAGCGCAGGTTGCTTTCGGGGCAGTGCAGGCCGGTGCTGTAGCGCCAGAGCAGGCTGTCGTCGCCGACGAAGACATTCAGCCTGCCGCTGCCGCGCTTGAGCGCCAATTCAATGGCTTCCAGCACGCGCACCTTCTCGGCGGATGAGACGCGCACGCGGTCTGCCACCACGTCGAGGATCTTCTTGGCGCCTTCGACGCGCTCGGCCTGCACACGCGTGAAGCCGCTGGCCGACAGCCATTGCTCTTGCTGTTCAGTCGAGGTGTCAGCTGGAAGTTCTGCCGGAAAGGTGAAGACCAAACGCGGGTCGCCCGCCGCAGCCGCGCGCGCCAGCAGGTCAGCGTAGATCGTCTCCGGCGTGTCGTGCCGCACCGGCAGCGCGGTCTGCTGGTCGAAGAGCTGCGCGGCGCGCGCAAACAGCAGCTTCAGGTGGTCGTTGATCTCCGTCATCGTGCCGACGGTGGACCGCGAAGTGCGCACCGGGTTCGTCTGGTCGATGGCGATCGCCGGCGGCACACCATCCACGCGGTCTACCGCCGGGCGGTCCATGCGGTCCAGAAACTGGCGCGCATAGGCGCTGAAGGTTTCGACGTAGCGGCGCTGGCCTTCGGCGTACAGCGTGTCGAAGACCAGGCTGCTCTTGCCACTGCCGCTGGGGCCGGTGACCACCGTCATCTCGCCGGTGTGGATGTCCAGGTCCAGGTTCTTCAGGTTGTGCTGACGCGCACCGCGAATTCGAATGACACCGGACGACATGGAAGCCTTCTGAGGGGTGAAGGCGGGGCATTCTAGGGGTCTGAACCCGGCGCGCAGCGGGGTCCGGATATGCCCTTGGCTTGTCTGCGCCAGGCGCCGCGCCTATGCTTGCCGCTTCCATTTGCCAACGGCATGCCATGAGCCCGCCCGGCCGCCCCAAGGGCGAATACCGGTGTGCGCAGCACGAAGGTACTCCAGTGAGCCCCACCCCAACTGCCGCTCGATGCGGATGGCGCGCCCGATGAAGGCCCACGCCCCGCCGCAAGGCGAGCCTTCCACGTCGCGGCCAAGGGCCGTGGCGGCTGCCGAATCGGGCCTGGCCCACGGGGTGGCGGCCAGCCCGCGCATGGCCGCGCAGCGAGCCACCATCGCGGCGGCCTTCGGCAGCGGCACCAGAGGCGCAGTGGTGCAGCGTGTGGCTTTCGGCCCCGCCACAACCTACGGCCTGGAGATCGAATTCACCAACCGCTGGTTGACCCTTCTGAACGACGGCAAGGAATTGCCGCCGCTGGCGCTGGCTGCGGGTGCACTGCGCGCTGAACCAGCAAGCCCGCCGATGACCGTCGGCGGCGACGATGGCCGGGTGGGCACCGTGATGGAAATCGAATCGCAGGTCTTTGCAGAGGGTGACTTTTCCGAAGGCCGGGTGCATGCGGCGGCAGACGCCATGCTGGCGACATCCAACGACATCGTCGCCCGGTACAGGGCCGAGAACCCCGGCCTGGTGGCGGAAGAGCTCGAAGCCGTGCATGAAACCCTGGGCACCCAGGGTCAAGGTCATGACCTGGTTGCCAACAGCCAGGCATTGCTGGACTCCCTGAACCGGGGCAGCCTGGATGAAGACCAGCAAAGCGTGGTGGAAGACCTCGAAACCATCGCCGCCGGCCGCGCCGAAGAAGCCCTGGCCACGCTGCAAATCACCACCCTTGGCCAGAAAGGGCCGGCGCACAACCAGGCTTTGGCCGAGACCAGCGCAGAGATAGAAGCGCAGAACACCGCCAGCATGGGCGCGGACTACCCCGATCCGCAGGCCGTGCAGCAGGGCGCGGCCGGCACCGTCGCACAGTGGCTGCAAGACCTGGCGCCCCAGGCCGCCGACGACCCGGACTGCCTGCAGCACTTTGTGGTGCTGCTGGAATGCGCCGTGAAGATCGTGCTGTTCGCGGAACGCGGCATCGGCAGCGCGCGGTACGGCACGATCAAGAACATGCCGCACGTGCTGCCACGCCGCCCCGTGGTGCCGCCTGAGCAGGGTTTTGCAGCAGCCCTGCAGATGAACCCCGACGCCTACCGTGACGTCGTGAAAGTGTTGCAGCAAAGGCTGGATGCCACGTCCGGCCACGCCGACGCGACGGCCCAAGGCGTGCTGACCCTGCTGGCGCGCGGCAGCAGCGCAGCCGCCACCGAACGCTTCGAAAAGCGCGCGCAAGAACACGCGGACGCGCCGGACGGCGAGCGACCCTTTTCGCTTTGGGCGCTGGAAGAAGGCTGGCCGACCCAAGAGGCCGCGATCATCGCCAAAGCCGCCAAAGCGCACCCCGAAGCCTGGACCGCGCACGAGATCCGCAACTTCGCCTGGGCCCAGGGCATCAACGCCGAGCAACTGCGGGCCTACCTCGACATCATGCGGCGCCGCGCCGTCGAAGGCTGAACCGCCGAGGCCTTCACTGGTGGGGCGGGTGGCGCTCCATCAAAAAACTCAGCGCGGCTTGCCGCGTCTGCGGCGAGTTGAGGATGCCCAGGTGCGTGGACCCCAGGATCGGGTCGTGGATGCCCTGGCCCACCAGGTCGATCTGGCGCGCGCCCTTGAGCTGCGCGCTCTTCGAAAAGTCGTTCGACTGACCGAAGGAATCGACGGCCGGCACGGGCGCCAGCACGCCGTCCTGCAGCGGGAAATAGACGAAGCTGGTGTCGGCGTTGCGGATCACAAGCACCCGCGTGCGGCCGTTGTCCTCATTGCGGCCGTGGCGACCGTTCAGCAACTTGAGGAAGGGTGTGTTCGGCGAGCCCAGTTCCTGGCAGACCTCAGCACTGGGGGTGAAGCCGCCCAGCGACGGCAGCTGCCAGAAGTTGGCCGGATTGGGGCTGCAGTTGATGATGCCGTGGTTGGGCCCGTCGATGGCCACCAGGCGCCGCACCTGGTCGTGCGCGTCGTCCTGGCGCATCCATTCGCGCGCCAGCGTCACGCCCAGGCTGTGGCCGACGATATCGACTTGCCGGGCGCCGGTGTAGGCCAGCACGGCGGCCACGAAACGGCGCAGGTCGGGCACGTTGGCCTGGTTGGTGTGCGCGATGCGCGAGCGGCGTGTCGGGTCACTGGCCAGGTCGCACTGGTCGCCCTGGTAGCCCAGGCCCCAGAGTTCGCTGGTGGCGTAGCCGTTGTCGGCCAGGAACTGGGCAAGCGCATGCATGCGGCCATACGGGTTGCACGCAGTCGCGAAGGGCGTGTCGTTGTTGCCGTGCAGGAAGATCACAGGGGTGCGCGCCACCGGGCCGGCAGCGCCGAAGCCGATGACGGGGCGCGCCAGCGAAGCGTCTTCAATCACCGGGAAGTCGGCTGGGAAAGTGGTGCCGACGGTGCCCGCCGCTTGCACGGCCACGGTCAGTGTCAAGCTGGCGCCGACCACCAGCGCACGAAGCCAGGAACGGTTCTTCATCATCGTCTCCTTCTGGGTTGTTTCAGGGCGAAAAAAAACGCTCGACCAGCGCGAACTGCTCGGGCGTATTCAGAGCCGGCGCATGGCCGCAATGAGGGATGGTCACCACCACCGCCTGCGGCCCGCGCACGCGCATGGCTTCTGCCGTCTCGGGCAGCAGCAGGTCCGACGATTCACCGCGCAGGCACAGCACGGGCAGGCTCAGCGAATCCCAGGTCTCCCAGCGTTCGTGGTCGTGCGGGCGGTGCACAAACTGCTGCACCATCGCCGGGTCGTAATGCGGCGTGACGCGGCCGTCGGGCAGGCGCCGCAGCGAGCTTTCGGTAAACAGCCGCCACTGCGCGTCACTCAGCCAGCCATAGGGTTTGTAGATGGTGCGGAAGTAGTGCTCCAGGCCTGCCACGGTGGCAAAGGCCTGGGGGCTGCCGGCGTAGGCCAGGATGCGCTGGATGGCCGCCAACGGCAGCGTGGGGCCGATGTCGTTCATCACCAGGCGCTGGATGCGCCCGCGCAAGCAGCCCGCCGCCGCCACCATGCCGATGGCGCCGCCCATCGACGTGCCCAGCCAGTGCATCTGCGCGATGCCCAGTTGGTCCACCAGCGACAGCGCCAGCCGGGCGTAGAAGTCCAGGTGGTATTCGGCCGCCGGGTCGGGGCTCCATTGGCTGAAGCCCCGGCCAATGGTGTCGGGGCAGATGACGCGAAAGCGCTGCGACAGGTGCGCCGCAATGGCGTCCATGTCGCGCCCAGTACGCGCCAGGCCGTGCCAGGCGACCACCGTCTGCGCATGATCGCGGCCCCATTCGGTGCAGTGAAGCTCGCGGCCCTCACATTGCAGGTAATGGGAGATGGGCGGCGAGATGGGCAGCGAGATGGGCAGCGCGGTGCGCGGCAAGGTGCCTTGCGACGTCAGGCTCATCATGGACGGCTCGTCAGCGCAGCGCTCGGCCCGGTCAGTTGGGCACGTTGATCGACGTGCCCACAAAGCCGATCTGGTCCGCCACCAGCGGCGCGGCGCTGGCGGCCGGCACGTGGCCCACAGTGATGGCCGCTGCCGCGCCGGGAATGCCGCCACGCGGTGTGGCACGAACCACCTGGCTGGGCGGCAACGCAGTCCCGCTGCGCAAGTTGGCATACATGGCGTCCATCGCCCGCACGAAGTAGACGTGCAACGGCACGAAGCGGGTGTCGAAGCCGCTGAAGGCGTTGAAGCTGTCGAAGTGCTGGGCGTTGGCAACCTCGATGTAGCTGAGCTTGCTGGCGCTGCCTTCGACGACCCGGTTGTAGGCCGCGTAGGCCCGGGCGTTGTTGTTGACCGGCACCAGCGCGTCGCTGCGTCCGGCGACGATCAGCGTCGGCTTGCCGCGCAGGTTGCCGCTCAGCAGCACCTCGGCAATGCCCGCTTGCACGGCGGCACTCTGCGCTGCGGTTGGCCGCGTCGAGCTGGCGGTGGCGGTCAGCGCCGCGCCGGTTTCATCGACGCCGGTGACCAGCGCGCGCTGGCACAGCGCGTTGTCGAGGCCGAAGTCCTGCACGCCAGTCGACACCGAAGTGGCGATGTTCCAGACACGCGGCCCGCCGACCGAGTTGTTGTAGACCACCGCGGCGGGTGTGGCGTTGGCGGTGCCGTTGGCGACCGCGAAACTCTGCGCCTTGACCGTGGCGCTGACGGCAATCGGCGCGCCGCTGGCGTCGGTCTGGGCAAAGCTCGTGTTGCAGACGTTGTCGGTGACCGGGAAGCGGCCATAGCCGGTGGGGTACATCGCCGACAGGATCGGCCCGTTGCCTAAAGCATAGTGGGCGTTGTGCATCTGGTCGTGGAAGGTGGTCCAGCCATAGCTGCGCAGCTTGTTCAAGGCGTCGAGTGCTTGCGCCGCAGTGTCGGCGCCGGTCAGCAGGCCCTTGGCGGCCAGGCTGGTGCAGCGCGCTGTGGCTCTGCCCGTCTGCGCCGTGATGACGAGAAAGTTGAAGGTCGTCAGCTCGGTCATCGAAGCGCCGGCAGCCAGCGCCGCGCAGGGCTGGTAGAGGTTGCCGTAGGTCGTGAAGTCGGCCAGCTTCTTGCCATAACCGACGACCGCCACGCCACCCTGCTGGATGCCATAACCCGCAGCGGTCGGCATTTGAGTCACCGGCTCAGCAGCCACCACGCCGTCGATCAAGCCGGTGGTGTCCTGTTCGGCCGCGCGCAACACCGCAGCACCGCCGTTGGACACCGAGCCCGCGATGACGAGCGTGTTGCTGGCGTTGAAGGGCGCCGGCGTTTCGGCGCTGCCGTAACGGTCGTTCAGGGCATACAGCGCGTACTTCGCCGCCGCCAGGGTGTCGTTGCCCCAATCCTTTTCAGGGTTGAGTTGCGAATGAACCTGCTTCAGCGCCAAGCGGTTCGGGAACAGCGCGTTGTAGGCGGTGCGAGCGGCGTCGGTGATGTTGGCGGCGAAAAAGTTCAGGGGCCCCGCGGCGGTGCGCGTGGCGCGGGTGCCGTCGATGCGGTTGACCGTGTCGTCGCTCAGGTCGTAGAGGCCGACACCCTTGCCGGCATCAGTCAGCGCGACGGCGCAACCGCGCTTCAGGCCCCAGTCGCCGGCCGAGCCGATGGCACCGTAGACACCGCGCGAACCGGACGAGGGGCCGAGCACGAGGCAAGGCGCAGCCTGGTTGAAGCTGTCGGGGATCTGCACCGCGATCACCGTGCGCTTGCGGCCGCTGCCGTCATCGAGCGTGGCAATGTACTCGCGGCCCGGGATCAGGCCATCACTGGCGGTCGCCGTGCCGGCGATGTCGACGTTCGGCCCGTAC
>JAYSYB010000240.1:0-1797 GCA_043716775.1 Rubrivivax sp. | reverse complement strand
GCACATCGGTGTACAGCGGCGTGCCCAGGGCGGGAATGGGTTCTCCGAACACTTGCTCTCCATGTTTTTGGATCGCGTCCACCAGCGGACGGTTGCCGGGCAGCGGTTGCAAGGCCCGTGCCAACAGAATGCGTTTGACGTCCACCGTGATGCCGGGCAGCGTCGCGGCTGTGTCTTGAATCAGCTGGCGCAGCGTGGCTTCAACTTCCGTCGGGTTTTCTTCGGGGATCATGCGGCGGTCGAGCTTGAAGCTGACGCGCCCGGGCACCACATTGGTATTGGTGCCGCCTTCTATGGTGCCTATGTTCAGGTAGGGGTGGGTGATGCCCTCGACCTGGGACGTGATAGCTTGGTACAGCGTGTTTTGTGCGTACAGCGCCGTCAGGATGCGGTTGGCGGCTTGCAGCGCGTCCACGCCAGAGGCAGGAATGGCGGCGTGGGCCATCTGGCCGTGCACGGCCACTTCCATCTGCAGGCAGCCGTTGTGTGCGGTGATGACCTGGTAGCTGAAGCCTGCGGCCACCATGAGGTCGGGCTTGATGATGTTGTGCGCCAGTAGCCAGGCCGGACCGACCTCGCCGCCAAATTCCTCGTCGTAGGTGAACAGCAATTCCACGCTTCCCCGTGTAGGCTTGGCCACGGCTTCCAGTGCGCGCACCGCAAAGGTGTAGGTCGAGAAATCGCATTTGCTGACGGCTGCCGCGCGGCCGTAGATCTTGCCGTCTTCTATTTCACCGCCATACGGGTCCTTGATCCAGCCTTCACCGGGCGGCACCACATCGCCATGGGCGTTCAGCAGCACGGTGGTCCCCGCGCCATATTTGCGCCGCACCACCAGGTTGGTGATGGCTTCCAGCCCGGCGGCGCGCACCTCAGCCTCGGGCACGGCGTGCTTCTCGGCTTCGAAGCCAAAGCCGTGCAGCAGCTCGGCGGTGCGCTCGGCATGGGGTGCATTGTTGCCAGGTGGCGTGTCGGTGGGTACGCGTATCAGCTCTTGCAGAACTCGGACTTGTTCGTCAAAGTGGGTGTCTACCCAGGCGTCGAGTTGTTCGTAGGTGGCTTGGGTGGTGGTCGTCATCGTTCAAGTCTCTTTGTGAAAAAGGTGCAGGGCTGGCGCGCTTATCAGTCCGCGGACGACTGCGCCAGGTCGGCCAGCAGGAGGGCAAAGGCGTCGACAGCCAGTTGCATGTCATCGTTGGTGCTCGACTCCAGCGGGTTGTGGCTGATGCCGGAGTTCAGGCCGCGCACAAACAGCATGGCCTGCGGCATGATTTCGTGCAGTTTCATCGCATCGTGTCCTGCACCGCTGGGCATGCGGTGCAGCGGCACGCCCAAGGCTTGCACGGCGCGCTCCCAACGTGTCTGCCATGCGGGCGCGCTGGGTGCGGCGCTGGCGCGCATGGTCTCGGTCACGCTGTGGTGCACGCCGCGGCGGGTGCAGATGGCGGCCAGCTCGGCCAGCACATCCTCCGCCAGCGTGTCGCGCTGCGCATTGTTGGGTGCGCGCAGATCCAGCGAAAACAGGCAGCGGCCCGGCACCACATTGATAGAGCCATTGGGCACCTGCAGCATGCCCACCGTGCCGACCGAATCACCGTCGGCAGCCGCGCGCCGTTCGACAAACAGCATCAGTTCGGCCACGGCCGCTGCGGCATCGCGCCGGCGGTCCATCGGCGTGGTCCCCGCGTGGCTGGCCATGCCGGTCACCTCGCACTGGTAACGCACACCAGCGTTGATGGACGTGACGATGCCCAGCGGAATGTCCAGCTCGTTCAGTACCGGGCCTTGCTCAATATG
>JAYSYB010000239.1:0-17150 GCA_043716775.1 Rubrivivax sp. | reverse complement strand
TCGTCGTCCTGGACCTCAACCAGGCCGACCCCCGGCCCGACCTGCCCGGCTTCAAGCTGGTGGAACAGAGCGACCTGTTCGAGATTTACGTCAACCAGACGCGCATCGAACTGCGCAAGGCAGAAGGCAGCGGACAGTTGACGCTGGACGCCGTGCCCACGGACGCCACCGAAACTGACCTGGCGCTGTGGTTGGCGCGCACCTTGCGCCGGCCCGCCTTCACGGACGCGGCGATGGTCCGCTGGGCGACTGCCTTGCTGGGCCGCCTGCGACAGGAGCACGGCTTCAGCCTGACGGGTTTGCTGCGGGCGCGCCATGCCCTGGCGCAAAGCGCCCTGCAGCGGCTGGATGACTTGCAAACGCAGGCGCGCAAACGGGGCTTCGAGCAGTTGACGCTGCTGGCAGCGCCCGCGCCCTTAGGCGATGGTGGTGGCGATCTGTGGGTGACAGGCGCGTCACCAGACTGGACCTTTCGCTACCAACCCGGCCAGTACCCGGCGCGCCACGTCTATGCAGGCCGCTGGCGCTTTGGCAAGCACTACTTCGAACACATCCACGCGCTCAAGGACCGAGGCGAAGAGTTCGAGTGCGCCAAGGTGCTGGACGCCATGATTGAGGTGAAGCACTGGGTGCGCAACATCGAACAGCAGCAGCGCTTTTCTTTCTGGCTGCCCACCGCCACTGACTACTTCTACCCGGACTTTGTGGCCGAGCTGGAAGACGGGCGCCTCTTCGTCGTCGAATACAAGGGTGATGCCTACGCCACCAACGACGATTCACGCGAAAAGAACGCGGTGGGTCGGGCCTGGTCGCGTGCGAGTGCCGGCAAGGGCCTGTACCTGATGGTCGAACGGCTGGTCAATGGCCAGGACATGGGAGCGCAGCTGCGCCATGCCGTGGAGGCCGGGCGTTGAACGGACTGGCTGAGTCACTGTTGCGCGCCGTGCAGGCGCAAGACTTCGCCCACACGCCCGACGCCTGGCGCAGCAACCAGGCGGTGGATGCATTTCCCAGCATCGACCTGGCCGTTGTGTCGTTCGGGCTGCCGGGTGCGTCCGCCGTCGCACCGCCACGCGCACCTCGATTCGCCAACGTGCTGTTCTCGCGTGAACACCCGCACGGCCTGGTGGCCGGGCTGGGCACCCAAGCCGGCGCGGTGCAGAACATCCGCTTCGACGCCGACCAGCGCGACGCAACGCTGGAGTCACCCGCCTGGCTGCCCGGCGCCGACTGGCACCGCCTGCGCTGGACGCATCTGCATGGCACGGGTCCGCATCGTTTTGTGGCGCCTTACCCGGCGTCGCTGCTGAAGCTGATGGTGGCCGTGGGCGTGGGCCTGGCGGTGGATGCCGGCAAGGCGGCCTGGCCCGACGCACTGGAAGCCATGCTGGTCGTCAGCGACAACGACGCCACCGACTCTTGCGTGGCACTGCTGCACCGCTGCGGGATGGTGGCTCATCTGAACCAGCGCTTTCAGGCGCTGGGCCTGCACACGCTGCAACTCAACCGCACCACGCCCGGTGGCGGCTGGCGCAATGCCGATGGTGCGGGCGTCGGCCAGATCCATATGACTGCGTGGGACACCGTGCGCCTGCTCTGGCTGCTGGACGCCGACGCGCCGCCCGCGCCCTGGTTGCCACCCCACACCACGTTGCTGCAGCCCGCCTCGCGCGACCGCCTGCGCGCGGTGCTGGCGCGCCAGCAGCTGGACGAAATCCTGTCGTCCGGCACGCTGCGCGGTGTGCCCGGCTGGGTGCCGGGCTTGCCCGACGCCCCCGCTTTTGCCCACAAGACCGGCACCACCCAGAACTACGCGTCTGACGCCGGCATCGTGCACACGGGTGGCTGCCACTACCTTGTCGCCGTGCTCACCACCCTGGGCCGGCGCTACGCCCCGCACGAGGCTTGTGCCACCACCTGGAAGCTGCCTGCGCTGGGCGCGGCGGTGCACCAGATCATGGAGCGAACCACTTGAGTTTTCACACCCTTCGCGACGGTGACCTCATCGGCGTCATCGCACCCGCCGGCCCTGCGGCGCCGGACGCCTTGCCCGCCGTGCAAGCCCTGTATGCCCGCCACGGCTACCGCGTGCGCTTGTACCCGGGCTGCCATGCCGACACGGGCTACCTGGCCGGCCCCGACACCCTGCGCCTGGCTGACTTGCACGCTGCATTGGCCGACGACGCGGTGGCCGCCATCCACTGCCTGCGCGGCGGCTACGGCACGATGCGGCTGCTGGACGGCATCGACGCGGGGCTGCTGAAGCGCAAACCCAAACTGTTGATGGGCTACAGCGACATCACGGCGCTGCACGCGCTGTGGGCGCTGCACGGTTTGCCCAGCCTGCACGCGCCGATGCCGGCGTCGGACCTCATCAAGCCGGGGCGTGAAGCCGATGAAGCCGCGCTCTTCCACCTGCTGCGGCACGGGTTGCAGGCGGGTGCGGTTCTGGCGCCGGCGCTGGAGCCGGGCGCGCTGAACCTACCGGGTGAAGTGAGCGGGCAACTCATCGGCGGCAACCTCAGCCTCGTCGCGGCACTGCTGGGCACGCCGTGGGCCTGGAATCCGCAGGGCGCAATCCTGTTCCTGGAAGACATCAACGAAGAGCTCTACCGCATCGACCGCCTGCTGACCCAGCTGCGCCTGGCCGGCGTGCTGGACGCGGTGGCCGGCTTTGTGCTGGGCAGTTTTACCGAAGAAGTCTCGCCTGCGGCTTTGTTGCGTGACACCCTGCTGCCCTTGAACAAGCCGGTGCTGGGCGGCTGGCCCACGGGCCATGGCACGCCGAACCGGCCGCTGCCGATGGGGCTGCGCGTTCAAATGCAGGCCAAGCCCGACGGCAGCGGGCAGTTGCAGCTGCTGGAAGACTTTCTGTTGCCGCGTTGAAGCGCTGGAGTGCGCCTCTGGCAGGCCCGTCAGGGCGCAGCGCCAACACCCGCGGGCCCTGGCGACGGCCCAGCCTGGGTCAGCCAGGGGCCAGCGTCAGGATGCGTGGGCTGGCAAGCGCGGCATCGGCTGAATCTGCTAACAGGCTGCAGCCCTGCCCTGGCGGGGCAGAATCCGCATCACGTCTTCCACTAGCACACCACCATGACCGAGCCATCGCCGGCCCTGCGCGCCCTAACCGCTTCAGGCCCCGCCGTGCAGGACAC
Organism: Rubrivivax sp.; assembly: GCA_043716775.1. GTDB lineage: Bacteria > Pseudomonadota > Gammaproteobacteria > Burkholderiales > Burkholderiaceae_C > Rubrivivax. The sequence continues at coordinate 13,998 of JAYSYB010000239.1, read as the reverse complement.
CCCCATCGCGTCGCTGCCTTTGTTGTCACGCGGCAAGGTGCGCGACAACTACGCCGTCGGCAGTGATCGCCTGCTGATGGTGGCCAGCGACCGGCTGAGCGCCTTCGACGTGGTGATGAAAGCGCCAGTGCCTGGCAAGGGCCGGCTGCTGACGCAGATGGCACTGTTCTGGTTTGAGCACCTGAGGGACATCGTGCCCAACCACCTGACCGGCACCGCGCCCGAAAGCGTGGTGACGGCGGCCGAAGCGCCCCAGGTGCGGGGGCGCGCGATGCTCGTCAAGCGCCTGACGCCGCTGCCTTGCGAAGCCGTGGTGCGCGGTTATGTGGCGGGGTCGGGCCGGAAGGAATACAGCCAGAGCGGCACCGTCTGCGGCATCCCATTGCCGGCGGGCCTGACGATGATGCAGCCGCTGAGCGAACCCATCTTCACGCCCGCGACGAAGGCCGCAGTGGGCGACCATGACGAGAACATCTCCTTCGAGCAGCTGGCTGCTGTCATCGGCGCCACACGCGCGGCCGAAGTGCGCGACACCGCCATCCGCCTGTACCGCGCGGCAGCAGCCTATGCGCTGACACGCGGCATCGTCATCGCCGACACGAAGTTTGAATTTGGCCTGGACGACAACGGCCGCCTGACGCTGATGGACGAAGTGCTGACGCCCGACTCGTCACGCTTCTGGCTGGCTGATGAACTGAACGCCGGCCGCATCGTGCCGCTGGACAAACAGCCGCTGCGAGACTGGCTGGCCACCACCGGCGTCACCGGTGGCGCCCAGCAGGCCGCGCTGGACCTGCCGGACGACGTGATCGTCGGCGTGTTCGAGCGTTATGCGCGTGCACACCGCATGCTGTGCGGCGGGGATGAGTGAGGGCGGCAAAATGAGGACAGCAGCATGATCAGCAACAGCAACCTGCGCGCCCACCGCATCGCCGGGCTGGAACCCGGCCCGTGCCTGATCGTCACCGGTGCCGTGCACGGCAACGAAACGGCCGGCACCAAGGGTATCCGCCGCGTGCTGGCAGAAATTGACAGCAGCGACATCGACATCATTCGCGGCCATGTCACCTTCGTGCCGGTGTGCAACCCGCTGGCCTATAACAACGTCCGCCGCATGGGCGACCGAAACCTCAATCGCCGGCTGCAGCCCACCGCGACACCGCAGGACTTTGAGGACCGCATCGCCCGCGTGCTGTGCCAGTGGCTGAGCGAACACGACGTGCTGCTGGACCTGCACAGCTTCCGCAGCCCCGGCCAGCCTTTTGCGATGGTCGGCCCGGCCGACAACCGCGGCGCACTGCAGCCTTTTGCGCACGCTGCCGCCGAATTGAAACTGGCCACGCACGTCGGCACAGGCCGCATCGTCGAAGGCTGGATGGAGTCCTACGCCGCCGGCGTGGCACAGCGCCGCGCACGCGCGCTCACACCCGGCGCCGTGCATGAAGACCCGAGCTATGGCGTCGGTACCACCGAATACATGCGCAGCAAGGGCGCCAACGGCCAAGGCGGCTACGGCATCACGCTGGAATGCGGCCAGCACGACGACCCCGCCGGGCCGGATGTGGCCTACCACGCCATCCGGCAGACGCTGGCGCTGCTGGGCCTGGCCGACCTGCCGCTGGCGCCGCCTGCAAGACCTGTCGAGATGCTGCGCCTGGTGGAAGTCATCGACCGCCATGCCGAAGGCGACCGCTTCGTCAAGACCTGGACCAGTTTTGATTCGCTGGCAGCAGGTGAGCTGATTGCCGTGCGCGCCGATGGCAGCGAAGTGCGCGCGCCGACCGCCGGGTGGATCGTCTTCCCCGACGTGTCGGCACTGCCGGGGCATGAGTGGTTTTATTGGGCGCAGGGCAGCGACCGCTTGGGCGCAACGCCTACGCCAACCTTGGGCGCGGCCCGAAGCTTGGCGTGATCGAACCCAGGCGTTTTGAAGCAGCAAGCGCTTCGGCCACCGCCGCCGCAAGCTGGGTGTCCCGCCCCGGCGCATTGAACGCGTCGTCCTGCGGCGCGTTCGCCACCACCACCTGCGGATCGGTGCCGTAGTTCTCCACGCCGTAGCCCACGTCCTTGAACCAGAAGCTGTATTCCGGCTGCGTGGTCTCCGTCCCGTCGATGAGGGTGTGGCGCGGCCAGATGCCGACAACGCCGCCCCAGGTGCGCTGGCCCACGAGCGTGCCAATGCCCATGAGCTTGAAGCAGTGACTGAAGATGTCGCCGTCCGATCCGGCTTGTTCGTTCGTCAGCGCCACCACGGCGCCTGCAGGCGCTTCTTCGGGATAGCTCGTGGGCTGGCCCCAGCGCGTGACGGTCCAGGCGATGCGTTTGCGCGCCACCTTTTCCAGCAGCAGCTGGCTGACGTGGCCGCCGCGGTTGTAGCGCACGTCCACCACCAGCGCGTCGCGGTCGCATTCGGTGCCGAAGTAACGGTGGAATTCAGCGAAACCGGCGCTCATCATGTCGGGCAGGTGCAGGTAGCCCACCTTGCCGCCACTGGCATCGTGCACCCAGGCACGATTCGCTTCGACCCATTCGCGGTAGCGCGCCGGGGTTTCGTCGGCCAGCGCCGTGATCAGCACGTCGCGGCGCGTGCCTTGCGGACTGGCCAGCGTCAGCGCCACCTTGGCGCCCGCGTGGTGCACCAGCAGCGCCTGCGGCGGCGTGTCTGCGTCCACCGGCTGGCCGCCGACAGCGACGATGCGCTCACCGGGTTGTGCCGCCACGCCAACGGCGTTGAGGGGTGAGTCGGCACTGGCGTCCCAAGGGTCGCCCTGCACCGTGCGCACGATTTCCCAACCGTCCTGCACGGGCTTCAGCTCAGCCGCCAGGTGGCCCAGCGCGACAGCGGGTGGCTTGCGGTGGTCGCCGCCCATCTCGTAGGCATGCGAGGTGCCAAGTTCGCCCTGCAGTTCCCAGATCAGGTCTGACAGTTCACCGCGCGTGGCCACGCGGGCCAGCAGCGGGGTGTAGCGGTCGCGCATGGCGGGCCAGTCGATGCCCGAGATGTCTTCGGTCCAGAAGTGGTCGCGCTGCATGCGCCACACCTCGGCCAGGATCTGAACCCATTCCATGCGCGGGTCCACCGCCAGGCGCACGCGCGCCAGGTCGATGTGGCCCGTCTTGCGCGAAGGTTTTTCATCCGCCGGCTTGGGGGCTTCATCGGGCGGACGCGTGGCGTCAATGACGCGCAGGCCCTTGCCGTTTTGCACCAGCAGTGTGTGGCCGTCCGCCGCCAGCACGAAGCGGTCGGCCTGCGGCAGCAGGGTCTTGGCTTCTGCGGTGTCGAAATCGAAGACTTCCAGCCGGCCCGGCCCATCCTTGTGGCCACCGCGGCCGTGGGCACCGGCGATGGGCAGCACGGTCCACAGCACCTTGCCACGCGCCGCGCCGCCGATCTGCCCGTAGCGGCCTTCAGGCACCGGGAAGGCGGCCACGCGGCGGGCCAGGCCGGTGGGGTCGATGGCGGGCAGTGGGGGCCGGGGCGCATCGGCGCGGCGTTCTGGGTCACCGGGGGCGCGGGAGTCACGAGGGTCAAGGCCGTCGCGGTTCTGTTCCTTCATGCCCTTGGGCCGGGGCTCGAAAGGTGGCGGGCCGCTGGCTTGCAAGGCGATCAGGTAAGGCCGCGCCGCGCGAGGAAAACTCAGCTCGAACTGCACCGCGTCGTACACCGGGTCAAAGGTGCGCAGCGACAGAAAATAAAGGTAGCGGCCTTCGGGGTCGAAGGCGGCGCCGTAGTCGCGGAAGGCGGGCTCGGTAGCCAGCATGGGCGTTGCGGCCGTCACGCCGCTGGCCTGAACCAGCTTGATAGCGGTGTGGCGCATGCTGGTGGCAAAGGTGTAGGCCAGCCAGCCGCCGCAAGGCGACCACACCGGGTCTTCGATGCGGCCGAAAGCGCTGTGGTCCACGCGCGCCAGCGCCACTGTCGCGGTGTCCCCCAGCCAGAGTTCGTTGCGGTGGTTGGCCATCACCACGCGGCTGCCTTGTGGCGCGGCGCGCAGCGCGGTGATGCGGCCGATGTCCCACGGCATTTCACGCGTGGTGTCGCCGTGGATCACTTCGATGCGCTCTTCGCCTGATGCGTCGCTGGTGGCCACCAGCGTGGCCCCGCCTGTTTCATCGGCCGCCAGCCATTGCCCCAGCCGGCGCCGGGCCGGCACGCGGCCATGGCGCTGCACGGCGCCTTCCCACAACGCCAGGGTGTGCATCTGGCCGCGCGCCTCCAGCGCCAGGCTGTGGCCCTGCGGGTGCAGGTGCAGGCCCTGCACCTGGTCGACGGCGGGCGCGAAGCGGCGGGCCGTCTGGCTGCGGGCACTGGGCACGTCGATGTCGATGCGGCGCGTGCTGTCCCGAGCGGGGTCAAACAGCCACAGTTCAGCACCGCACTGGTAGACGATGCGCTCGCCGTCGCTGCTGGCGTGACGCGCAAAATAGGTGGCATGGTGGGTGTGCGTGCGCAGGTCGCTGCCGTCGGGCAGGCAGGACTGGACGTTGGCGATGCCTTCAGAGTCGCTGATGAAATACAGCCGCTCGCCGACCCACATCGGGCAGCTCGGGTTGCCCTGCAACGCCGTCAGCCGCAGGAACTTGCCGCTGCAGCCGACATTGGCGTCTTCGATCCACAACTGCCCCACACGGCCGCCGCGGTAACGCTTCCAGCGCGCCGGGTCGCCGGTGTTGCGGCCGATGGCACGGCGGCCGTCGGGGCCGAAAGCCAGGTGGTCGATGGGGCCCAGCGGCACGCGTTCGGGCTGGCCGCCTTCAACAGCCAGCGTGAAGGCGTGCCAGTTGCGAAAGAAAGGCTGACCGTGGTTGCTGCAGAAGACGATGCGGCCTTCGGGCGTGAAACCGCGCACCGCCAGTTCACTGCCCAGCCAGGTCAGGCGTCGCGGGGCGCCGCCTATTGCCGGCATCAGCCAGACTTCACTGTGCTGTTCGTCGCGGCCGGTGTAGGCCAGCCAGCGGCCGCAGGGTGACAAGCTGGGCGTGGCGGGCTCGGACAGTCCAGCGGTGAGCCGCTGCGCCGTGCCGCCGGCGGTAGACACGCGCCAGAGGTCGTCGTCGCTGACGAAAACCACCGTGTCGCCGTGCAGCGTGGGCTGGCGCAGGTAGGCGGGCGGGGGCGTTGACAAGGCGGCAAGCTGAGGGTCAGTGCTCATGATGGGCCGGCAAGAACGGTGGAGCAACCATCATCACACGCAGGCGCAGGCGCGGCGCATGGGCTTGCCCCCCAGAAGGTGGTGCTCCCCCCGCCGAGGGATGGGTTCCCCCCACAAGCGGGTTGATGATCGCAGCGCTGTCGTGCTCCACACCGCAACCCGCCACAAGACCCACCCCAGGACCCCCACCATGCGATTCGACGAAAGCCATGAAGGCGACTACCGCATCTTTGTCGGCGCTGTGGAAGCGCCGCGCGGCGACGGCTACATCGCCGCGCTCATCGTCAACCGCGTGCGCGGCGTCTTGGGCAAACACCCGGAAGCCTTTCGCGACGACAGCCTGGCCTGCGGATACCGCTGGCGGTCGCCCGACGAAGCGATGCACTACGCGATGAATCGGGCGCGAGAGTTGATCCGTTCGCGGTCGCAGATGCTGGCCTGCTAGGCCGGCGTTGCAGATGCTGGCCTGTCAGGCCGAGACGAAATCGCGGATCAAGCCCATGGCTGCGGCAGGCTCGTCGCGCCAGGCACCATGGCCGGCATTGGCGAAGGTGACCAGGCGGCCCCAAGGCGCGGGGATGGCAGCCGCAATCTCCTGCGCGTCGGCCAGCGGCGTGACGGGGTCTTTTGCACCCGCCATCACGAGCACAGGGCACTGCACACGCGACAGGCCAGGCAGCAGCTGCATGCTGCGCTGTTCACCGCTGGCGGACGCAAAGAGGATGTCGGTGTTGAAAAGCGTGCGTGCCCGTGCATGGGCATCAGCTGGTGGCTGCGTGTTGTACAGCGGCGTGCACAGCTGCTGATACGGCGCCCAGGTGACTTCGCCAGGCGCGGTCCAGAAGGCTTCGGCGGCAGCGCGTGCGGGCTCCCCTCCCAACTGGTGAAACATCGCCAGCTTCCGGGCCAGCCCCATGTGGTGGCTGGTGCTGGACAGAATGACCTTGCCCGGGTGCGCAGGGTGGCGTGCCAGGTAGCGTTGCGCGACAAAGCCGCCGAAGCTCTGGCCCAGCACGATGGGCTTGACGATGCCGAGCGCATCACACAGGCGCACCACGTCGTCGGCAAAAGTATCCAGCAGCCACTCGTCGCGCGGGCGCCGGCTGCTGCGGCCGTGGCCCCGGTGGTCCACATAGACCACCTGCGCGATGTCGGCCAGCTGGCTGAAGACGGGTTTGAAGCTTGAATGGTCGTAGCCCGGCCCGCCATGCAGCAGGATCAACGTGGGCTTTTCGCGCAGGGTGGCGCCATCAGGCACCAAGCCGCAACCTTCGATATCGACATACAAGCGCACTTCAGGGGCAATGGTGATCAACATGCGGGTCTCGTGGATGGAAGCGGGGATGGAAGCAGGGATGGAAGCAGGGATGGAAGCGGGGAACGGTGCATGCACTGTACGTTGCGTCTGGTGAAGAATGGGGGCATGTCTGAAGACCAGAACCTTGACGAAAAACTGGACCACTTCCTTGACCTGACCCAGTGGCCGCGGCGCGCCACCTTCGATTTCTACCGCAGCTTCGAGCAGCCCTTCTTCAGCGTCTGCACCCGCGTCGATGTGGCGGCGCTGAAACCGGCGCTGGCGCAGATCGACAACAGTGGCCACACGGCGACCCTCACGCTGGCTTGCCACTATCTGGCGCTGCAACTGGCCAACCGCATGGCGCCGTTTCGCTACCGGTTGATGGATGGACTGGACGGACTGGACGGACTGGACGGACTGAACGGCCGGGTGCGCGTGATGGCGGCCGTGCATGCCAGCACCACCGTGCTGCGCGCTGACGACAGTTTTGGCTTTGCCTACCTGCGCCACGACAGCGACTACAGCCGCTTCGCAACCCACGGCGCGGTCGCGCTGGCCGCCGCCCGGGTTGCCGAGCCGGCATTCGTGCCGCGCGTGGGCGACATGGCGCTGCTGCACTTCACCACCCTGCCCTGGCTGCACTTCACGAGCTTTGCGCATGCGCGCCAATCTGCAGGCCCGTCTGCCGGCCCGTCTGCCGGCCCGTCTGCCGCCCCATCTGCCGCCCGCAGCGGCGCGGCAGATTCAGTGCCGAAGATCGCCTTCGGCCGCATCGACGCCGACCCGGCCGGTGGCCCGCAGCGCTGGCTGCCGCTGCAGGTGGACGTGCACCACGCGCTGATGGACGGCGTCCACGTCGGCCGCTTCGTGCAGGCCTTTGAAGCCGCAATGCGCGACCCGCTGCCCTGGCTTCAGGGCGGCGCCGTGCCTTGAACGGTCAGCGACAGACGCTTGATCAACACCGCCGTCAGCATCACTCCAAGCGCTGACGAAGCGCCGGTCGCCACCCACGTCCACTGCCAGCCGCCCGCCTGGCTGGCCAGCCAGGCCACCGCAGGCGGCCCGGCGAACTGGCCCAATGAAGACCACTGCTGCACCCAGCCCACGGTGCTGGCCAGCGCCCGTTCAGCCGGCGCCACCCGCACGGCCAGGGTAACGAGCGTGCCAGGGATCAAGCCGCCGACACCCGAGAACAGCAGCACGGCGGCAAAGCGCAGACCAGCCGGCGCGCCAGTGTGGGCGAAGGCCAGCACCGCAGCGCCCGCCATGGTGGCAAAACCCAGCACCAAGAGCCGCTGCGGCGGCACACCGCGCTGCAGCAGCCGGCCCGACGCGACGTTGCCGCCGATGTTGGCCGCCGCCGCCAACGCCGTCAGTACACCACTGAACATGCCGCTGAACACCCCCGCCAGCCCGGCCTGCGCGACGATGGTCGGCAGGAAGCCGATCACCGCCAGCCACTGGCCCGAATAGAGCGCGAAGATCACGGCCACCAGCCAGGGGCCGGGCGCGGCCAGCGTCTGGCGCAGGCTGGCTTGCCAGCCTGCCGCTGCTCCCGCTGCTCCCGCCGCACCCGTCGCAACCACCCCCTGCGGCGCAGCCGATGCCGCCGGCACCACCCGCGCCAGCACCACCGCCATCAGCAGCGACAAGCCGCCCAACAGCCACCACCAGGCGCGCCACCCCAGCAACTGCAGGCACAGCGGCCCCAGCAGCAAGGCCAGTGCCGTGCCCAGCGGCATGTAGCTGCCCCACAGGCCCAGCATCGCGCTCAAGCGCGCCGGTGGCACCAGCGCCCGCAACAGCCCCGGCGCGGGCAGCACCACCAGCATCAAGCCGAAACCTTCGGCCACGCGCAGCAGCATCAGCGGCAGCGGACTGTGGGTGAACCCCCCGAGGCCGCTGGCCAGCGCCAGCGTGCACAGGCCTGTGAGCATGCTGCGCCGCGCGCCCAGCGCGTCAGCCGCTGCGCCCAGCGCCAAGCCCAGGCTCATGCCGGCCAACTGCACCAGCGACAACAGGAAACCCGCATCCAGCAGGCTGATGTGCAGCGCCTGCTGCAGCGTGGCGATGGCGGGGGCGAGCTTGCCGACATGCAGCGCACCACAAACGCCGGCCACGATGACGGCGTGGGCCGGTACGGGCGCGGGAAACCGCTTCAGCGCGGCGGCCGCCCGCCCGCTGGGCCGCGCCGCGGGCCCCGGTCTTCAAAGCGTGGGCGGTCATCGCGTGGGCGGTCCTGCTGCGGGCGGTCACCCTGCGCACGCTGCGACTGAGGCTGCGACTGAGGCTGCGGCTGGGGATGCAGTTGGGGGAATGACTTGCGCTCTTCACGCGCCTGCACCAGCTGCGCTTCCAGTGCCGCGTCGGTGATGCCCTTCAAGGCGCAAAAGTTGGCACGCTTGAGCATGGAGCCTTCAAAGGTGCGCAGCAGCGCAGCGCGGTTGCGGCGGGCTTCGTTGTCGGCGATCTGCGCGGGGGTGAGCGGCGCGGACGGTGGCGTGGGGACGGCTGGGGCGGCTGGGGCGGCGGGGCCGACGCGCGCAGCAGCGTTTTCAGCCGGACGTTCAAACTGACCATCAAACTGACGGTTGGTCGGCGCCGGCCTGGGTGGGCGCGGGTCGGTTCGCGGTGGGCGCGCAGCGTGGGGGTCGCGTGGGGGGCGGTCCGGTTGTGGTGGGCGATCGGCACGCGGTGGCCCATCCGCACGCGGTGGCCCATCCGCACGCGGGGGGCGATCCGCACGCGGGGGGCGATCGGCGCGGGGCGGCCGATCAGCCCGTGGTGGCCGATCCGCGTGCGGCGGCCGCGGCGGGCGTGCCGGACGGTCGGCCTGCCCTGGCGCCGTTGGCGTGGTGCCGGCTGAAGCCGCAGTTCCAGCCTCATCCACCGCCACCGTCACCGCCACCGGCAGCGCCTGCCGATATTTGTCGCGCTGCGCGTCGCGCTCCGCCTGGCGACGCGCTTGCACGATGGCCAGGCGGCGTTCAAGTTCCAGCACGCCCGCGTCCCGGTGTTCCTGCGCAATGTCGCCGGCCGGCTGGCCGTCCAGGTCAAAGCGGTGCGGCGAATTCACCAGCGCCTTGATGTAGCCGGTGCTGGTGGTGTGGCGGTGCAGAAAGATCGACAGCGACTTCTTGTTGAACAGACCCGGCGTGCGCTGCTGGATGTCGGCCTGGATGCGCAGCTTGATGGGCAGCATGCGCCCGGCCGCAAACAGCGCCGGGAAGTGCTGGGCCAGCAGCGCAGCGCAGGCGGCGGGCGACAGGTCGGGCGGTGCAGGCGTGGCGGGAACGGGGGGTGCATCGGCAGCTGCGGAATCGGCAGGGGTGGCTTCAACGCCTGCTTCAACGCCTGCTTCGGCGGGCGCTTCGGCGGGCGCCTCCACGGCTGCTGCGGCGGGCGCTTCAACCGCTGCTTCAACCGCTGGTTCAGTCGTTGCCCCAACAGGCGCTGCGGTCGATTCATCCGCCGCAGCGTCTTCGTCCGGCAGCAACGGCGGCAGCACGGCTTCGGGCACCACGGGCACCGCAGGCAGGTCTGCGATGGATGGAATCGGGGGGGTCTCTGGCGTAGTCACGGGGTCGGTGCTGCGGCGGTGCAGGAAGCGGATGGCGGTGGCGATTGTCCTCGGCTTTGTCCTCGGCTTTGTCCTCGGCTTTGTCTTCCGCATTCGAACTCGGCGACAACCCCCGCCGCCGTCGCGCCACAGGCCCAGGCTGCCCCATGTGCGGCAGCGGCCGCCACGGTGCGGGAGCGCGCGTTCAGCAGTGGGCGTTCAGCCGGCGTCGGGCGACGTGACCAGCGCCTGTGCCGGGTCGAACGCGGGGCCTTCGGCCATGCGCTGCCAGTACGAATCGAAGGCGTCGCTGCCCGCCGGCCACTGCTGCAGGAACGCGGTGCGCCAGGCAGCGCTGGCGCTGTTGACGGCGATGGCATCGACAAAGGCCGCACCGGCACGCAAGCCGTGGCGGCGTGCGCGTAGCGGTCCAGCCGTGTCGTCGAAAGGCCGCGTTGAAATCCGCGTCACCAACCCCGCCGTGTCGCCCCGGAAATTGGGCATGCCGGTGGCGCCGTTGTTCAGCACCATGGGTGCGACGACGCGGCCCGGCATCGGCAGGCACTGAAACACCGGCAGGCAGGTGTGGCTGCAGGCAAAGGCGTCCACCTGCGCGGCAGCAAACCAGCCGCGCACGGTGGCGCGGTGGCCCGCAATCTGCAAATGCTCTTGCGCAAAGCCCCAGCCAGCCAGCGATTCGGCGTCGCCATGGACGACGGCCACACGCAGCCCCGCCACATCCACGCGCGCCCACATCGGCAGCGCGGCCAGTTGTTGGGTCAGCTGCGGAAACTGACGCGCCGTGGCGCGCAAGCGCTGCAGGATGCGGTTGGACCGCTCGACCACAACGTCGCCAACCCAGGCCGGGTAGGCACAGCCGCAGCCGGCGTCGCTGTCACCCTCTGCATCGGCAGCAATTTCCGTCTCGACGTTGCCGCGCAAGGCGCTGTGCTGCAGCACCTGCGTGTTGATCGATTCAAAAGCGGCCGGGTCGATGTTGAACCAGTTGAAGTCGCCGTTGAAGACAAGGCGCTTGTGACCACGCTCCTGCTCAAACAGCGCCAGCACCTGGGCCAAGGCTTCGGTGTTGCCGTAGAGGCCACCCACCACGTACAACGTGTCGCAAGTCTGGGCTGGCGCGGCCGCAAAGTCGGCCGGCCGGTAGCGGTAGTGCAAGGGGCAAGTGCGGCCGGGTGCCGCGTCGGTCAGGGTCATGGCTGGATCATCGGGCATAGGCATGGGCATGGGCATGGGCATGGGCATCAACCCGTTGCAGGAGCTGCCGCGCTTCCGTACAGACCGGACAGCAGCGCCGCGTCCAACACCTGCACCGGGCCGTCGAAGACGATGCGCCCGCCGCGCAGACCCAGCGCCCTGCTGCCCAGCAGCGGCACCAGCGCGGGGTCGTGCACGATGCTGATCAACGTGGCGCCTTCTGCCGCCTGGCGCAGCAGCGCACAGGCCGCCTGCGCAGCGGCCGGGTCCAGGCTGGCGGTGGGTTCGTCGGCCAGCACCAGACGCGGGCGTTGCAGCAGCAGGCGCGCCATCGCCACCTTCTGCCGTTCACCGCCAGACAAGCGGTCGACCCTGTCGTCGGCGCGCCCGGCCAGGCCCACCGCCTGCAGCGCCTGCTGCGCCGCGTCGATCTCGTTCGCCGGAAAGTGATGCCACCAACTTCGAGCAGCATGCACACCGTGCAACCGGCCCAACGCGCCCACCAGCGTGTTCTGCAGCACCGTCAGCCGCGCCACCAGGTGCACGCCTTGCAGCAGCTGGCCCACGTCGGCGCGCAAGGCGCGCAGGGATGGGCGCGACGGGGCTTGTGGGGCCAGGCTGCGCGACAGCACCTCCACACGCCCGGCGCTGGGCGTGACAAAACCGCTCAGGCAACGCAGCAGCGTCGATTTGCCGGCGCCGTTGGGGCCCACCACCACCACCCGTTCACCCGACGCGATGTGCAGGGAATCGACGGACAACAGCAGCCGGCCGCCGGCAACGACGCGCAGGCCTTCGATCTGCACCACGCGTGCTGCATTCAGCGCGTTCACAGCAGCCGCTGCCGCACGTGGCGGCTGAGTGCATCGAAGGCGGCCACCAGCAGCACGACGGCCAGCAACAGCGTCGCCAACCGCGCCCACTGGAAGAGCGATGTCGCTTCGGAAATCAAGAGGCCCAGACCGCCCGCGCCGATGAGCCCCAGCACCGTGGAGTCGCGGATGTTGAATTCCCACACATACAGATGGCTGCCCAGCCACTGCGGCAGCACCGCCGGCCAGACGGCGTGGAAGAAGACCTGCAGCGGCCCGGCGCCGGTGGCACGCACAGCGTCCACCGCCGCCATGTCCAGCGCTTCGATCGCTTCGGCCTGCAGCTTGCCGCTGCTGCCCATGGAATGCAGCGCGATGGCCAGGATGCCGGCCACTGGCCCGAGCCCGACGATGCCCACCAGCAGCAACCCAAACACCAACGTGTGCACCGCGCGCGCTGCGCCCAGCACGGCTCGCGCGGCAACGGCCAGCGCGCTGGGTGCGCCCAGGTTGCGCGCCGACAACAGCGCCAGCGGCAGCGCCAACAGCGCCGCCAGCAATGAGCCGAGCGTGGCGATCTGCAGCGTCACCCAGCAGCCGCGCGCCAGCGCCAGCAGGAAGGCGCGCTCGACCACACGGCGGTCTTCCACGCGCAGCAGCGTGCCGTCTTCGCTGCGGTATTCCAGCCGCGGGTTGCCCCACCAGGCGTCGAGAAAACTCGGGTGTGCAAAGTCTGCCAGCGTGCGCGCCAGATTGGGCCATGGGTTGCGGCCCAGGCTCAGGTCGCCCGCGCTCCACAGCGTGAACAGGCACGCCAGCACCAGGGCGGCGTAGGCCAGGGCCCAGCCGCGCAGGGGCAAGCGAAAACACCCGCGAAGGGCGCGCCGCCGGGGGGCTGCGGCCATCAAGGCGTCATTGCGGCAACAGCTTGCCCGTGGCCAGCCCCGCGTCGCGGATCGGCTTGTACAGCCTGTTGTCGGACACCACAAAGCCGGTGTAGTGCGGCGGCAGCAGTTGCGGCTGGGTTTTCAGCAGCGGGCCGACTTCCAGCAGTGCCGTCTGCAGGCGCGCGACGAAGGCCTTGTCCTTGTACAGGTCGGCGCGCACCGCCACGGCATCGTTGGGCAGCGCCGCCGACTGCCAGATGATGCGCGACCGGTCGGCCTTGATGAGGCGTTCTTCGATCATCGCGTTGCGGTTGCGGTTGTAGTCGGCGCCAGCGTCGAGCTGGCCCGCAGCGACTTGGGTTTCGATCGCCTGGTGCTTGGTGTAGATCACCTTGGCAAAGTGTTTTTCGGGGTCGGGCACGCCGTTTTGCATGAAGAAGTGCAAGGGGATCAGGTAGCCCGACGTCGAACCCTTGTCGCCAAAGGCGAAGCTGCGGGTCTTGCCACCCTTGATGAGGTCGTCCACGCTCTTCAGGCCCGATTCCGGGTGGGTGACGATGATCGCGTGGTATTCGGGCTTGCCGTCATACAGGATCGTGCCCACCACCTGCGCGCCGGCGCTCTGGTGGGCCAGCACATAGCCCCAGGGGCCGAGCAAGCCGATGTCGGTTTCGCCCGCAGCCAGGCTCTTGGCCAGACCTTCCCAGGTGTCCACGGTGCGCAGCTGCACCGGGCGGCCGAGGCGCGCGGCCAGATGGTCGGCCAGCGGGCGGTAGGTGGCGTCGTTGCGCTCCTTGTCGGGCTGGAACAGGCCCACGCCCAGGCGAAGCGGGCTGGCCTGGGCGCGAACCGCAAAGGGCACAACAAAGGGCACGGATGCTGCGGCCAGGCCGGCAAACAGTTGGCGACGGGTGGTGGTCATGAAGAGATTTCCTGGGGGTCGAGAAAGTAGGCGGGCAAGTGGGCCAGGTCCGCAGGTTCGTCAATGTCGTCCACCGCCTGGAGTTCGGTGTAGTCAATGGCTGCGTCGGCCAGACGCTGACGGGTCTGCGCCATGACCTGCGCGGTGCTC
>JAYSYB010000238.1:0-1808 GCA_043716775.1 Rubrivivax sp. | reverse complement strand
GCAGAAGACGACTGGAGCTGCGTGCAGGTGGCGCTGATCGACATCACCGCGCGCAAGAAGGCCGAGGCCTACCTGGAATACCTGGGCAAGCACGACGTACTGACGCAACTGCGCAACCGCGCGTATTTCGAGGACGAACTGAAGCGCCTGGAGCGCAAGGGGCCATTCCCGGTGACGGTCGTGGCGATCGACCTGAACGGCCTGAAAGCCAGCAACGACCAGTACGGCCACGCCGCCGGCGATGCCCTGCTGCGGCGGGCCGGCGAAGTGCTGGGCAAGGCGACCGACAAGCCGATGTGTGCGGCGCGCATCGGCGGCGACGAATTCATCCTGCTGTTGCCGGGGGCCGACGAAAGTACGGGCCTGCAAATGATGGCGCGCGTACAGACGCTGGTGACCCTGAACAACCAGTTCTATCAAGGCGTCGAGTTGAGCCTGGCGATGGGCTGCGCCACGTCGGTCGCCGCCGAGCGGCTGGAGCTGGTGGTGAGCCGGGCCGACGAGCGCATGTACGCCGCCAAGCTCGATTACTACGCCGCCACCGGGTATGACCGGCGCGGCGAAATTCTGGGCGGAATCAACGGGTCTCGCTGACCGGCCCCACACGCAGTGGTGTCAGGCCGAACAAGCTGACCGACCACATGACCGACGCCTGACTTTCCAACCACGTCGCCAAGGGTTTTCGCCATGAATGAATCTGCATTGAACATTGCCGTGATCGGCGCCGGCCCGGTCGGCCTGGCGCTGGCGCTGCATGCCGCACGCGCCCTGCCCCGCGCCAGCGTTACCTTGTTCGACACCCGCCCGCTCGACCAGGACGTGTCAGGTGACCCGCGCACCCTGGCGTTGTCGCTGGGCAGCGTGCAGTTGCTGGAGCGGCTGGGCGCCTGGCGCGCCGAGCAGGCGCAGTCGATTCTTGAAGTCCATGTGTCACAGCAACCGCCCTCGCTGCCGGCGCTGATCGGCAACTGGCTTCCCGAGCCCGAGTTGCGCATCCGCGCCGTCGACGAGGCGGTGCCCCTGCTCGGCGCGGTGCTGAGCTACGGCGCCATCGTGGCGCCTTTGCAGCAGGTGTGGCTGGCCGCCGAGGCGGCCGAGCCGCATCGATTGCACAGCCGTTTCGGCACGCCGGTGGCGGCACTGAAGAATCTGGACGGTGCGGACGACACCGTCGGCGGTGTCGAGGTCGATGCCGGAATCGCCGAGCGCTTCGATCTGGCGGTCATTGCCGAAGGCGGGGTGTTTTCAACGCAGGTGCGCAAGTCGCTCACGCATGACTACCAGCAAACCGCCTGGGTCGGTCGTGTGACGTTCGAGGGGGCAGCGGGCGCGCGGGCCCAGGGCGTCGCCTATGAGCGCTTCACGCGCCACGGACCGGTGGCGCTGCTGCCGCTGAAATCGGGCGGCGCCGGGCTGGTGTGGTGCGTGCCGAACGACGACGACCCGGTGCGCGACCTCGACGACGCTCAGCGCGTGACCGTGCTGAACAGCATCTTTCATTCGGCCGTCGGACGCATTGCCTCCATCACACCGCTCAAGCACTTCCCGCTCGGCCTGAACGCGGAGCGCACGCTGACCGTCGGGCGCACGGTGCGCATTGGCAACGCCGCGCAGACGCTGCACCCGGTCGCGGGCCAGGGGCTGAACCTGGGCCTGCGCGACGCCTACGAACTGGTGCAGTCACTGAGCCGCAACATCGACGTCGGCGCGGTGCTGCGCAAGCTCGAATGGCAGCGCGGCCCGGACCGCTGGGCAATGATCGCGGCGACCGATTTCCTGGCCCGCAGCTTCACCTGGAAGCTGCCCGG
>JAYSYB010000237.1:0-1823 GCA_043716775.1 Rubrivivax sp. | reverse complement strand
CAAACCAGGGCTCAGTCGCACTGCACCGCAGCCTGGGCTTCCGCTCAGCCGGCCAGTTCGACGCCGTCGGCCGCAAGTTTGATCGCTGGCTGGACGTCGTGCTGATGCAGCGCGCCCTGGGGCCCGGGGCTGCGACGGCGCCCGATGCGTGACGCTGTTGCCGCTGAGCACGGCCGCTCCGGGACGCGCTCCAAGACCGCCGCCGCCTGGCTGGCCCTGCTGCTAGGCACGCTGGGCGTGCACCGCCTGTACCTGCACGGCCTGCGCGACCCCTTCGCCTGGCTGCACCCGCTGCCCACGGCAGCAGGCCTGCTGGGCGTGTGGCGCTTGCGCACGCTGGGGCAGGACGACCCGCTGGTTTGGTTGCTGATCCCGTTGCTGGGCTTGATGATTTCGATGGCGATGCTGTGCGCCATTGTTTATGCGCTCACGCCGGACGAAAAGTGGGATGCGCGCCACAACCCGGGCCGCACAGTCACCGCAACCGGCTGGGGCGCGGTGCTGGCCGCAATTGCCGCGCTGCTGGTCGGCGGCACGGTGCTGATGGGCACGGTGGCCTATGGCGGGCAGAAGTTCTTTGAGTGGCAGTTGCGGCAGACACCACAGCGCAGCAGCGCGGCAACCGTTGATCAGAAGATCATCCGACTGAGGCCGTAGAAGACCGCCGCGATCAGCGCTGTGGCTGGAATCGTCAGCACCCAGGCCGTCACGATGTGCCCTGCCAGACCCCAGCGCACGGCTGACGCATTGCGCACCGAGCCGACGCCAAAAATCGCGCCGGTGATGGTGTGCGTGGTGGACACCGGGATGCCCATCGCGGTGGCCGTGAAGAGCGTGATGGCGCCGCCAGTCTCGGCGCAGAAACCACCCACCGGCTTGAGCTTGGTGATGCGCTGGCCCATCGTCTTGACGATGCGCCAGCCGCCGAAGAGCGTACCCAGGCCGATGGCGATGTAGCAGGACCAGATGACCCAGCTCGGCGGCGACTTCTCGCCGACAGTGGTGATCCCCGCCGCAATCAGCAACAACCAGATGATGCCGATGGTCTTCTGCGCGTCGTTGCCGCCGTGGCCCAACGAATACATGCCTGCCGACACCAGCTGCAGGCGGCGAAAGACGTTGTCTACCCGCAGTGGTGACAAGCGCCTGCAGATCCAGGCCACCGCCACCATCAACAGCGAGGCCAGCAGGAAACCCATCATCGGCGAGATGAAGATGAAAGCCACTGTCTTCAGCAAGCCTGCCGTCACCAGCGGCGCCGAGCCGGCCTTGGCCAGGGTGGCGCCAACAATGCCGCCAATGAGCGCGTGCGAACTGCTGGACGGGATGCCGTACCACCAGGTGATGACGTTCCAAGCAATCGCACCCACCAGCGCACCGAAGATCACGTACTGGTCCACCACGCCCGGGTCGACGATGCCCTTGCCCACGGTGGCCGCCACCTTGAGCTGAAAAAAGAAGATCGCCACCACGTTGAAGAAGGCGGCAAACGCCACTGCCTGCGACGGCTTGAGTACGCCTGTGGATACGACCGTGGCGATGGAGTTGGCGGCGTCATGGAAACCGTTCATGAAGTCGAACAGCAGCGCCAACGCCACCAGCGTCACCACAACCCAAAGTGTCATGGCAGCAGGTTCAGCGCGGGTTGCAGCATGTCGCCTTGCCTGGAATCAAGAGTTCTCAAGCACGATGCCTTCAACAAGATTGGCCACGTCTTCGCAGCGGTCGGAGATGGACTCCAGGTGCTCGTAGACGGCCTTCAGCTTGATGAGTTGCCGCGTGTCGGGCTCTTCGCGGAAGAGGGCCGACATCGCGCTGCGCAT
>JAYSYB010000236.1:0-1824 GCA_043716775.1 Rubrivivax sp. | reverse complement strand
GTGAAATCGCTGCCGCTGCCGCAGCCCATGCCAAGGCCCACGGTGGCGCCATGACAGCGGCTGACTTTGCGGCCTTCCAACCCGAATGGGTCACGCCGATCTGCAAGGATTACCGCGGGTACACCGTGCACGAGATCCCGCCCAACGGGCAGGGCATTGCGGCGCTGATTGCGCTGGGTATCCTGGACAAATTCGATCTCGCCGCGCTGCCGGTGGACGGCGTCGCCAGCCAGCACCTGCAGATCGAAGCCATGAAGCTGGCCTTTGCCGACACCTACCAGCACGTCGCCGAACCGCGCAGCATGCGCATGACGCCGGCGCAGATGCTGGACGACAGCTACCTGGCCAGCCGCGCCAAGCTCATCAACCCGCAGCGCGCCCAGGATTTCGGCCCCGGCCACCAGCCACAAGGCGGCACCATCTACTTGAGCGCTGCCGACGCCAGCGGCATGATGGTCAGCTTCATCCAGAGCAACTACATGGGCTTTGGGTCCGGCGTGGTGGTGCCCGGCTATGGCCTGAGCCTGCAGAACCGCGGCCACGGCTTCACGCTCAAGGCCGACAGCGACAACCTCGTCGGCCCCGGCAAACGGCCCTTCCACACCATCATCCCGGCCTTCTTGACCCGGAGCGGCAAGCCGGTGATGAGCTTTGGCGTGATGGGGGGCGACATGCAGCCGCAAGGCCACCTGCAGACGCTTGTGCGCATGCTCGACTACAAGCAGCAGCCCCAAGCCGCCTGCGACGCGCCGCGTTGGCGCTACAACGCCGGTTTGGCCAATGCGGAGCAGGGTTTCAACCCGGCGACAGCCCAAGGCCTGCGCGACCTGGGCCACCGCGTCGAACCCTTTGCCGACAGCTACCAGGACTACGGCGCCGGCCAGTTCATCTGGCGCCTGGACGAAGGGCAGGGCGACGCAGCAACGCTGGGCTACGCCGCCGCCAGCGACCCGCGCCGCGACGGTCAGGCCGCAGGGTTCTAAATCAGGGCAGGTGGGTGCGCCAGACTTTGTCACCCGGCTGGCAGACACACCTGATGTTTGCTGAATTCAACGGCGAAGTGATTGAGCACGGCGACCATATCGTCGTTCGCAGCCCGCGCAGCCCGCGCAGCTCCGGCTACTGCTGGGGCAACTTTCTGCTCTACAACCGCCTGCCAACAGCGGCCGACTTCGGCTCCTGGATGCAGCGCTCTGAAGAAGCTGTTTCGGAACCGGAACCGGAACCGGAACTCGGCACCGGGCACGTTGCCTTCGGCATGCAGGCGCAAGCTGACAGCTTCACCGCACCGCAGCCCTTCATCGACGCCGGCTTTACCGGCTTCGGCGTGGCCACGCTGACGCTGCAGCGCAGCGGGTTGTTGCCGTTACCCCAAATCTTCAAAGTGCCCAGTGATGACTTCGAACTGCGGCCATTGCGCCTGCTTGCCGAAGTGTGCGGCGTCGTCAAACTCAACATGGCCTGCAACGAAGCAGGCTACGAACCCAAGGTCTACCGCCAATTTCGCACCCACCAGATGCAGCGTTATGCCGAGCTGGTTGCTGCTGGCATCGGCCATTGGTGTGGCGCCCTGCACCAGGGCCAGTTGGTGGCCGCGCTGGGCCTCTTTGGCCAGCGCCACGTCGGCCGCTTTCAGCATGTCGAAACCCATCCGCACTTTCGCCGCCAGGGCCTGTGCCGCGCGCTGGTGCACGCGGCCTGCGCGCACGGCTTCACGCAGATGGGCTGGCACACGCTGGTGATGGGCGCTGACGCCGACGACGTGGCGATTGGCATCTACCGCCAGGTGGGTTTTCAGCAGCACGACACGCTGTGGATGCTGGA
>JAYSYB010000235.1:0-5780 GCA_043716775.1 Rubrivivax sp. | reverse complement strand
CGGCTCGGACAAGCCGGTGACACGCACCAGTAATTCGGCCGCGCTGGCCGTCATGGGCAGCGAAAAGGCGGCAGCGATTAGTGGGGAAAGCAGCGCTGAAAGCAGCAGGCGGCTGTGGGTTCGGGTTGATGTGCTTGGCGCATGTCTCATGCCGTGGCTCCAGGTTGTGCGACGCGTTTGCAGTGACGGAAAAGAAGAAACGCGCATCGCGGGTTGACAGTGTCAACAAATGTATGAATAATAGTAGACGTTGTCAACCAAACCCAGTCCAAGACTTCTCACCCAAGGAATCTCCACATGGCTTTGACCCCCCGTTGCATCACCGCCGTTTCCATGGCCCGCCTTGCGCTGCCGGGTCAAACCGTTACCTCGCTCATGCGGGTCCACACCCATGCCTGATGACCACAACAAGGCGGCAGGAGCGGCGGTCCTCACTGGCTCAGCCGCCTGGCGCACGTTTCGCATTGCCAGCGCGGCCGGGTTCCTGGTGCTGCTCGACACCACGGCCGTGGTGGCCGCGTACGCACCGCTGCGTGCGCACTTCAGCGCCGTGTCGTTGGCCGACTTGTCGTGGACGCTGAACGCCTACACCGTGCTCTTCGCGGCGCTGCTGGTGCCCGCTGGCCGCCTGGCAGACCTGATGGGCCGCAAGCGCATCTTCCTGCACGGCCTGGCCTTGTTCTCCTTGGCGTCTGCTCTGTGCGCGTGGGCGCCTGGCATCGGCACGCTGATCGCTGCGCGGGCCCTGCAGGCAATGGGCGCAGCGCTGCTGACTCCGGCTTCGCTGGCTCTGGTGCTGAGCGCATTCCCGCGCGAGAAGCGCGCTGCTGCCGTGGGGCTGTTCAGTGCCGTCGGCGCATTGGCAGCCGCCGTGGGGCCGGCCTTCGGCTCGTGGGTGATCGAGGTCACGTCTTGGCGCTGGATCTTTCTCATTAACGTGCCGCTGGGCCTGCTGCTGTGGCTGATGGCGCGGCGCCACTTGCAAGAGTCCACCAGCCCCGAGACCGGCGCCAAGCCTGACTGGCTCGGCATCGGCTTGTTGATCCTGGGTACGGGTGCGGTGGCCTGGGGCATCGTGCGCAGTGAATCACCGGGTTGGCAGCAGCCGCTTGCGGCGCTGGCAACGGGTGCGGCCTTGCTGCTCACCTTCGGGTTGTGGGCACGCGGCCGGCCCGCAGCGGCGCTGGACCTGTCGCCCTTCGACGACCGCAGCTTTCTGTTCGTCAATCTCGCAACCGCCGTGTTCGGCATGGCTTTCACAGCGATGTTTCTCAGCTCGTTTTTGTTCCTCATGGGCATCTGGGGTTACCCGCAGGGGCTGGCCGGCTGGGCCGTGACGCCAGGGCCGTTGATGGTGATCCCGGTGGCAATTGCCGCACGCCGGCTGGCCGGGCGCATCGGCCACCGCCCGCTGCTGGTGGTGGGCGGTGTGCTGTACGCGCTGGCCCAGGCCTGGCTCGGCCTGCGCATCGGCAACACGCCGGACTACTTGGCCACCTGGCTGCCGGCGCAGTTGCTCGGTGGCGCTGCGGTGGGCCTGGTGCTGCCGGCGCTCAGCGGCGCCGCGGTGGCCAAGCTGGGGCCGGCGCGCTTTGGTGTGGGCGGTGGCGTCAATGGCGCCTTGCGCCAGATGGGTGGGGCCGCTGGCGCGGCACTGGCGGTGGCGCTGGTCGGCCGCCTTGGGGCGAGCCTGGTCCAGTTTCAGTGGATGTATGCGGTGCTGGCCGGTCTGGGCTTGTTGACGGCGCTGCTGTGTCTGCCGGTGCAGACCCGGCCGGGCATGCAAGCGGCAGCACCCGCCGGGGCTGCGTCATGAAGCGCCTGAAGGCGAATCGGCCTCGGAGTGTCGCCATGCTGATATTCGCTTTCACGCCGATGCAACGCGCCTTGCGCGCCATGCTGGCCGCCCTGACCGGTACGCTCATTGCCACGCTGGCCGGCTGCGCGGCCCCGTTCAACTACATCGGCCCAGACAGCCCCCGTGCAATGCCCGCCGTGGTGCCATTCGAACCACCGCCGCGCATTGCACTGGTACTCAGCAGCGGCGGGCCGCGCGGTTATGCGCATCTGGGCGTGTTGCGCGTGCTGGAAGAAGCGGGTATAGAGGTCGACCTGGTCGTCGGTACCAGCGTCGGCTCGCTGCTGGGGGCCTTCTGGGCCGATGGACGGTCGGCGGCCGAGCTCGACGCGCTGTCCGAAGACGGCGGTCCGCTGACGGTGTTCGACCCGTCCCCCTTTGCCGACCGCGGCTGGATCCATGGCCAACGGCTGCAGGACTTTGTCAACACACGCCTGGGGAACAAGTCCATCGAACAGTTTCCCCGGCGCCTGGTGGTGGCGGTCACGCGGCGCAGCGACAAAGCGCCGGTGTTCTTCGCCAGCGGCAATGCAGGTGTCGCGGTGCGCGCATCCAGCGCGGTGCCCGGCATCCTGTCGCCGGTGGGCATCGACGGCACGGAGTACGAGGACGGCGACGAGTCGCTGCCGCTGGCGGTGCGCGCCGCCAGGCAGGCCGGTGCGCAGTTCGTGATTGCAGTCGACGTGACGCCGCGTCTGGACACGGCGCCTGCCGGCACCTCGCGGGCACAACTCGAGCGGATCAGTCAGCGGCGCGCACGCATCGCTCCTGAAGCGTTGCAGGCCGACTACGTGCTCGACGCAGGGCTGGCCTGGGAGGCGTCGCCGCTGGCCAGCTACTTCCGCTACGCACGCCGCACCGGCGAGCAGGCTGCTCGCCGACAACTGCCCGATTTGCTGGCCCGCCTGCAGGGCTTCGGGCCGGCCCTTCACTCCGCGCTGCGGGCTACGCCTGCAGACTTGCCGCGCACCGCGGGTCCAGAACAAGGGGCCGCGCACGACACGACCCGCCGCGCGGAGTCGCCATGACCCTCACCGCTTTGCCCCTGCCACTGGAGTCGATCTTCTCGGTGGCCAATACAACGGCACTCGTGTCGTGGGTCGTGCTGATCGTGCTGCCTCGGACGCTGGTGCTGCGTAGACTCATTCAAGTGCTGGCCGTGGGCGGCCTGAGCGTGGCCTATGCGGTACTCATTCAGCTGTTCTTCTTTTCGATGCAGGGCGGCGGCTTCTCGTCGCTCGCGGCCGTGCAGCGGCTGTTCGAGGTGCCCGAAGTGGCCCTGGCAGGCTGGATCCACTACCTGGCTTTCGACCTCTTTGTTGGTTTGTGGGTTGCAAAGCGCGCTGACGCGATAAGTCTCTCGCGTTGGCTGCAGGCCCCTCTGCTGCTGGTGACGTTCATGTTCGGGCCCATCGGCCTGATGTTGTTCGGCCTGACGGCCGCCGCACGCCAAGGCTGGCGCAAGCCGTCGCCGCTGGAGACGGCAGCATGACTGTCGTGGCAACGGGAACCGCCCCCTACGAACCGGCGCGATCGGCTTTCGACATCGCGATCTTGTGCCTGGCGCTGGCCGTCCCGTCGGCCATCGCGTTCGGCCTGGATGCGCGGACCATCAACGACGTAAACATCTGGAGCAAACCTCTAAAGTTCCAGCTGTCGTTCGCATTGCATTGGCTGACGGTGGCCTGGTTGCTGCGGCTGCTCAGCCCTGCGGCCGCACACATCCCGTCCTTGCGCTGGTGGCTGCGCATCGGCGCGCTGGCATCGGTAGTCGAGGTCTTCTACATCACGCTGCAGGCTGCGCGCGGCCGCGCGTCGCATTTCAACTTTTCAACGCCGCTTGAAACCGTTCTGTACTACGGCCTGATGGGCGGCGCCGCCGTCCTGATGATGCTGGCTACGATCTGGGTCGGATGGCTGGTCTGGCGACACGCCACACCGGGTCAGCGAAGCACCGGGCTTTGGTTGGGCGCGGTGCTTGGTCTCGTCTTCGGCAGCGTCGTGACGCTGCTCGTCACCGCGCCGCTGGCAGCCGGCGTCATCGATGGCCCCGGCCACTGGGTGGGCGGCGTGCGGACGGACGCCACGGGACTGCCGATCTTCGGCTGGTCGACCACGGGCGGCGACTTGCGCGTGCCGCACTTCTTTGCCACGCATTGGTTGCAAGTCCTTCCGCTTGTCGGCTGGATCGCAGACCGCAGCCGCTGGATAGAGCCGAGGCGCTGCGTGTGGCTGGCACTGATCGCCGCTGTTCTTGTGGTGCTGGTGACCGGGTCGCAGGCACTTCAGGGCCGGCCGTTTTTCGGCGGCTGAGAGCGACGGCGCCCGCATGCCCGATGCCTGACGTCTACGCCAGGGCGGACTGCAAAGGACTGCTGTGGCCATTGCTGACAATGCGAAGCCCGAATCGGTCGATTGCTCTTGGCCGTCAACGGCCAGTTGGCTTGCGACCACACAGCGCCCACCTCAGGTGGTTGGTGCACAGATCGGTAAATTCCGCATGCAACGTTTCAAGTAGCTCCACATCGCGCGCAGGTCGGCGTCCGACAGGTACTGCCTGCTGCTGAACTCGGGTTCAGACTTGGGATCGCCGCCAGGTGGACCACGTGAACCTGCACGGGGGTCATTGATAGCGATTGCAAGCAGCCTGTGCGGGACCACATCGAGCGTGTCGAGTTCCTTGTGCCCGCCGCCATCGATGATCGCGGTGGACGGATCGAGCGAGGTGTAGACCATTCGGCGAGCCGCCGAGCGCCAGCGCTCACCCACCAGAAACGCGCCTTGACTAGCGTCCTGGTTCAGAAATATCGGGTCGTTTCCGGTTGTCGGCGGAACTGTTATTCGCAAAGCGCAAAGCGCAGAGCGCCGAGTTTTTTCATTCGCGGCGATCACGCTTGGAAGCTTCTCGAGGCCATCCCGCCGGGCTGTCAAAAGCTCGTTTTGCATTGGGTCACCACCGCAAAGAAAGAAGAAGCCAGAGCCTCTCGGCTGTCCGGATGGGTCGAGGCCTGCGGCGTTGGCGCGCGTCTTCCGCGCTTCGCCGCGTCGTGTTCAGCTCATCGCGCTTCTGCGCGAACCGTCACCGGTGCCGAGCCCAGGCCGCTGCGTTGCGCCCAGGCGAAAACCGAATCGACCGTCACCGTCTCGATGCGGTCGGTGAATCGCTTGTCGTTCGGGTGGTCGTCGAAGGTCACGTTGGCCGTTGTGGCGCGACCACCCAGACGGGTCAGCGGGCCGAGCTTGAGGGTTTTCGGTTGATAGCCCTTGAGCTGCATCCAGGCCTGCGCCTGTTGGCGATTGCCGATGGTCGGCTCGGCGGCAACGGACATCGTCTCTACCGCCCATTGATTGCTCTGCTGATGCGTCTGAGACCAGACGTAGGCGACCATGCTGTAGTGCGGTTCGTTCAGCACGCCGATGCGGGCGTTGTCTTTCAGCAGCGGCAGCAGGCGCGCCTGCAGATCGGGGGACAGCGCGACGAAAGCGGCTTCGAAACGATGGGGCTTGTCCAGAAAGAACTCGCCCAGCCCTTGCCGGTACAGCGCCGACAACGCCGTGCCGCAATGGTTCAACTTGTGCAGGATGCGCCACGCCGATTTGCCGCCGACCGTCTCGCGATATGCGAAGCCGAGATGCGAATACGCGAGGCCGTACTTGCTCAGGTCTTGCCCCGCGCGCGCCAGCAGCACGACGGTGGCGCCGCTGGCGTCGAGTGCCTTCGAGGTCGACAGCGCGAGAGCCATGCCGCTGGCCACGCTCTGCGGATCGGCCGCCTTCTGTTCGCAGGCTTGGCCTGCATGCGCCGCGCTCGCAGCGCACCAGGCGGCCACCGCGAGAGCGCGCAACCCAGCACGCACGGGTACACGCAAAAACACGGGCGCCGTCGAACGGTGGCTCATCGCGTCACCCGCTCGTTGTAGAG
>JAYSYB010000234.1:0-5781 GCA_043716775.1 Rubrivivax sp. | reverse complement strand
CGAGAAAGGCGTCGAACTCGTCTTTGACGAATTGCGGCGGGTTGGCGCCGGCAGCGTCTTCGGCCTGAGCGAAGAAAGTCGCGGTGTGCTGCTGCACCGCACCACATCTTGCGCGTCATCGTCGTTGTGCGTCAGCCAGCGCGCCAGGTTGTAGGCCACGCCCAGGTGGGGCAGTGCCAGGCGTTCAAAGCGGCGCCGGTCTTCGTCGGTGGTCATGGGCCTTCCCGCGGCTGTATCTGCAGCCGCACGAAGAAGACCCGGCGGCCGTGCGTTTTATTCCCTGCGCACGGCGTTTTCAGCATTTCTTTTTTCGCCGCAAGGCCCGCGGAATAAGGCGGCTGCCTTGGCGGTACAGCACACAAGGCCCCCGGCCGGACACCAGCGGCACTGCGCTGCCGCCCCACTTGGAGATCATCATGAACCCACCGTTTGACCGCCGACAGTTTCTGCAATCGGCCGGCTTGACTGGTTTGGCCGGCATCGGCGGCGCCGTGTTCGTGCCCGGCCTGGGTGCTGCTGCACACGCGGCTGACGCGGCCAGTGCCAGTGCCAGTGCCAGTGCCAGTGCCTACGACGACTTTTATTTTGTCCAGCTGCCCGACATCCATTGGGGTTTTGAAGGTGCGCCCAACCCCGATGCCAAGGGCACGCTGCCCAAGGCCGTGGCCGCCGTCAACGCGCTGACGGTGCAGCCCGGTTTCGTCATCTTCACCGGCGACCTGACCCACACCACAGACGACCCGAAAGAGCGGCGCAAGCGCATGGCCGAGTTTCAGAAGATGGCCGCCGAACTGAAGGTCAAAACGATGCGT
Organism: Rubrivivax sp.; assembly: GCA_043716775.1. Classification (GTDB taxonomy): domain Bacteria; phylum Pseudomonadota; class Gammaproteobacteria; order Burkholderiales; family Burkholderiaceae_C; genus Rubrivivax. The sequence goes on along the minus strand of JAYSYB010000234.1, from coordinate 4,969 downwards.
TTCATTCCCGGCGAACACGACGCCGCTTTGGACAACGGCCGCGCCTTCAAGGAATTTTTCGGTGCACCCTACTACAGCTTCGATCACAAGGGCGTGCACTTCATCGTGCTGGACAACGTCAGCGAACCCGGCGCCAAGCTGGGCGATGAACAACTGGCCTGGCTGGCCACCGACCTTGCCAAGCAGCCCCGGGACGCACGCACGGTGGTCTTCACGCACCGCCCGCTGTTTGATTTGTACCCGCAGTGGGACTGGGCCACGCGCGATGATGCCAAGGCCATGGACCTGTTGATGCCGCACCCCAACGTGACGGTGTTCTACGGCCACATCCACCACGAACACCACCACATGACGGGCCACATCGCCCACCACTCGGCCAATTCGCTGATCTTCGCGCTGCCCGCGGCCGGCTCGCAACCCAAGCGCACGCCGCTGCCCTGGGATTCGGCGCAGCCCTACCGCGGTTTGGGTTTTCGTGAGGTCGAGGCCGAGGGCCAACTCGCCGGCTACGTCATCACCGAATTTCCGCTGCAAAAGGGCTGACACCGTGGCCCATCATCAAGACCTCAAACACCACCGTGACCAGCGCCAACGGCGTACGTTGATCGCTGCCGGCACGCTGGCCCTGGGCGCGGTGGCCAAGGCGCCAGGGCACGTCATCAAGATCGTAGCCAGGAAATTCGTCTTCGTGCCCAGCGAGATTCGCGTCAAACGCGGCGAAACGGTGCTGCTTCAGTTCACCGCGCCCAAGGTGCCGATGGGCTTCAACCTGCCTGACTTTGCGGTGCGCGCCGACATCATGCCGGGCATCGTCAGCACGCTGCGGCTGACGCTTGAGAAGGCCGGCAGTTTCGGCTTTCTGTGCGATGTGTTCTGCGGCAGCGGGCACGAAGAAATGGGCGGTACCTTGATCGTCAGTTGACGGTCAGACCGGCCGGCGGCGGCGCACGGCCAGCACGCCCAACCCCGCCAGCAACATGGCCAGCGGCGCCGGTTCGGGCACGGCGTTGGTGATGTTGGTGATGCGCAAGGCGACGCCGCCGTAGTTGTCGCCAAGGCCCCAGTTGTAGTCGTCGACGTAGAAGTCCAGCGTGGTGGTGTGGGTCAGCGTAAAGGTCTGGTGGTAGCTGGCCGTGCTGGTGTTGGCCAGCAGCGTGTTGCCGTCGTGAAAGCTGCTGCCGGTGAGCGCGGCCACCGCGGCCTGCGAATTCAGCACCGGGTCGGCGTAGACATCGGCCAAGATGTTGCCGCCGTGTTCAGCCATGTTGAACGCCCACACCCAGTTGCTGGTGGCGTTGAGGAACTGGCCACCGCTGTTGAAGTTCCAGCCCGAGTAGTAGCCGCTGGTGGCGGCGTTGGTGATGTCGTAGGTGCCGGCGGCCAGCGTCAGCTGCACCGGGTTGTAGGGCTGCGCTGTGGTGCCGGGCAGCAGGTACTGCGGCCCGCCGGCGACGTACGAACCGCTTTGCTGCGCGTCGATGAACACGTCGGTGGCGTGGCTTGCAGGGGCGGCCAGCAAGGTGGCCAGCGCCGCGGTGGCGATAAAGGTGGATGTGGTTTGCATGGTGGTGGTCCTGGTGAGATTCAAGAAGGCGGGTGTGCTCAGGCGCGCCGGGCCGCGCGGCGGCGCGCGCAAAAGCCCACGCCCGCCAGGCCAGCCAGCCACAACGCGCTGGTGCCGGGTTCGGGCACCGCGCTGGGGATGCCGTCGTCGATGGTGAAGCTCAGGTTGTCGGCGTAACCGTCGTTGTAGCTGCCATCGGTTCGCGTCATGGTCAGTGTCACCACCGCCTGCGCGGGGCTCAGGTGCACGTTGGCGCTTTCGGCAAAGCCGGTGCTGACCAGCAGCAGCCCGGTGATGTCGTTGCGCTGCGCTGCATCGACGATGGTGGTGTCGGCAAATTCCAGCTCGTTGCCCTGGCTGTTTAGGAAGCGCACGCTCAACACCGCGTGGTCGTTCTGGCCTGCATAACCGCCGAACCAGCCTGACAGCGTGAAGGCCAGCGCGTGGTTGGCAAACCAGCCTTGGTAGCCGCTCAAGTCCACCGTTTGCAACGCTGAAGACAAGCCGTTATCGGGGCCGCCGGCGAAGTAGTTCAGGCCGCGGTCCAGCGGGCCGGGGGATGTGGCGCTGGGGCCGCCGAAGTCGATGTTGTAGGTGATGACGGTGAAGTTGCCGTTGACCGTCCAGCCGGGCACCGCGCCCACCGGGTCGCCGCTGGCCGATGCCGCGCCGGCTTCGGCCTGGCCATTAACCAGCAGGTTGCCGCTGGCCAGCGCGGGCGCCGCGGCCAGGGGTGCCAGGGCCGCCAGGGCCAGCGCGGCGGCGCAGCGCAGGGGCTGGGCAAGCAGGGGGCGGTCGGTCTTCATGGCGTGTGCTCCAGACAGGTTTGGCGTTGGTATGGAGAGAACTTTAGCCAGCCACCGCGGCGCGCAACAGTGCCCGTTTGGCCACCCCCGGATGGGTGCCGGCGGAGCGCCGCACAATCGGGCGCACCGAAAAACACCCGCTGAACATTCGCCAAGGGCCCGCTCTGTCTTCCGCCTCCCTTCACGCCAGCAGCCCGGTCGCCAGTGGCACCGAGCACAGCCCACCCTTTCTGGTCGGGATGGCCGAACTGGACGAACTGCAAACCCTGCGCGCCCAAGACCCCGCCGCCGCGTTGCAACGGCTGGCCGAACGGGGGCCCGTCTTGCTGCCGCAATGGGCGCAGCTGGGGGCGGCCGAAGACACGCTGTTGCGCGCGCGTTTTGCCATGCACACCGGCGCCTGCCACCTGCTGTTGGGCCAGCATGCCGACGCCGGCCGTGAATTCACGCTGCTGGAGGCCCTGTTGGCCGCGCCCGCGTTGACTCACGCCACCGCTGCGTTGCGCCACCACGCCCAGCGCTGTGGCATTGCCGGCGCCAACGCGCGCGCCGTGCTGGCCCATGCTTTGGGCGACTTTGCCGGCGCCCTGGCCGCCTACCTGGATGCGCTGGCCCGCGCGCGCCGCATTGGCGACCGGCGTTATGAAGCCCATGTGCTGGTCAACCTGGCCAACACTTTTGAGGAAAGCGGCCTGCCCGCCGAATCACTCGAACATTCGCGCCTGGCACTGTTGACGGCGCAAGAGCTGGGCATGGACGAGTTGGTGGGCGACATCCACCACAACATCGGCAACGCGCTGGCGGCCGTGGGTGATGCGCAGGCCGGGCTGGCGTCGAACGAGCGCGCCTTGCGCGCCTATGCCGCGCTAGCGCTGCCGCAGAAGGAGCGCTATGCGCTGGTGGCGATGGCCGAACGGCTGCTGGAGATGGGCCGGCCCGACGAAGCCGCCGCGGCCCTGCGCGACCGCGACCAGCGCGACCCGGCCTTCACCAACCAGCAGTACGAAGCCTATGCCGCCTACCTGGCCGGCCGCATTGCCACCGCACAGGGTGCGCACGACAGCGCGCGACAGGCTTTCCTGCGCGCGCTGGCCATCAGCGAAGGCGAGTTGGCCGACCGTGTGGGCCAGGCCCGCGCGCGGCTGGAACTGGCCAGCCTGGACTTGGCCGAAGGCGAACGCGACACCGCCCGAAGCCAGGCCCGGGCCGCGGTCGACCTGCTGCAAAGCAGCCAGGCGCAGCGTGACCTGATGAAAGCCCACCGGCTGCTCAGCGGCATCACCAAAGCCCAGGGCGACCTGGCCGCGGCACTGCACCACCACGAGCTTTTTCACGAAGGTTATGAGCGCTGCTTCAACGAAGAATCGGCACGCAAGGCGCGCTTGCTGGCGGTGCGCCACCAGGTTGACATGTCGCAGGCCGAAGCCCAGCGTCAGCGCCTGGAAAACGCCCGCCTGGCCGAGGCGCTGGCCGAGATCGGCGCACGCCTGCAACTGGGTGAAGGCCGTGCTGTGCCGCCGCAGCCCGGCCTGCCCGCCAAGCCCGAAGATTTGGTCGCGCTGGGCCTGACCCCGCGTGAGGCCGAAGTGCTGTTCTGGGTGACGCAGGGCAAGACCAACGAGGACGTGATGGTGATCCTGGGCAGCAGCGTGTCGGCGGTGAAAAAACACCTGGGGCGCATTTACGAAAAGCTGGGCGTGGAAAACCGCACCGCGGCGGCCAATGCGGCACGGCGGCATCGGGTTTGAGAGCCCGGCAGGGCCCCCTCTCCCGCTTGTGGGAGAGGCTTGGGAATGAGGGCCATCAGCCGACCTCGAACTGCTCCGCATTGCCGCCCCGAATGCCGGCGTAAAAACGTTTGATCTATGCCATGTCGGCCTCGACATCGCCCGTCGGCGTGAACACCGGGCCCAGGCCGCTGACTTTGCGGTGGTAGTCCATGTAGGCCAGGATGATGGGCACTTTGGCTTGCAGCGCGATGAAGTAAAAGCCGGTTTTCCAGTGCCGTGTCTTGCCGCGCGTGCCTTCGGGCGGCACCACCAGTTGCAGCGGGCCGTCAGCGTCAATCAGCGCCGCCGCCGATGCCGCCACCAGGTTGGTGTTTTTCTCGCGGTCCACCGCAATGCCGCCCAGCCAGCGCATCAGCGGGCCGAAGGGAAAGCGGAACAGGCTGGCCTTGCCCATCCAGTAGACGTTCAGCCGCAGGCACAAGGCCACCATCAGCGTGTAGGGCAGGTCCCAGTTGCTGGTGTGGGGCGCGGCAATCAGCACGCAGCGGCGGGCGCTGTCGGGCAGCGCGCCTTCGACGGTCCAGCCATTGAGTTTCAAGAAGGCCTGCGCACCGACGCGCAGCAAGGTGTTGACGACGGGTGTATCGAAGAGGGTGCGGTGCATGCGCGGGCGGGAGGATAGGAATTTCAAACGCCCTTTTCCCTGCCCGGCGCACCTCAGGCACGACACAACAGAGGGCGGAACACAGCCCCCCGAAATGCCTTGAATCTGTCTTTGGATGCAGGCTGAGATGTGTTGGGCGTGGGCCGCTCAGCCGGTCCTACCGAAAAGCGTCGTTCTCTGGCACTGTCTGAGAGTTATCCCTTGC